>JBGSJU010000498.1:0-4739 GCA_041741655.1 Rhodobacterales bacterium | reverse complement strand
CTCGGCGCTGGCGGCCGACCCCGGCGCGGCGGATGTCCTACGCGAGGCGGTGGTGCTGGCGACGTGCCAAGTGACGCCTGCCCTGGTCGCCGAATTCGAGCCGGAACTGGAACGGATGGATTGCCGCCATGCCGACCATGTCGCGCTGCGCGATGCCATCCTGCGGGCGGGGCCGGTGACGGATTTGCGCGCGCAGTTGGGTGACACATTGGGGGCCGACCTGCTGACCCGGCTGTTCGCGCGGCCCCATGTCGCGATCTGCCCGACGGTGCGCCATCCCGGTGATCTCGACAAGGGCCGCATGACGCTGGCCGAAGAATTGGCAAAACTGCGGGCCGAACGCGGGCGTCTGGCCGAAATCGCCGAAGCCGAGGCGGAAATGCAGGACCTGACCCTGTCCGACGATGACGAACGCCTGACACGCCGGCTGCGCGAGGCCGCCGCCACCGCCGAACAGGCGCAACGCAGCCAATCCGAGGATCGCGCCGAATACGATACGGCCCCGAATGGCGCCCGGCTGAAACGCGACGAACGCGAGGCGTTTGCGCAGCTTTTGCGCCGCATCGCACCGGAAAATCCACCACAATGACGGGTTCACCGGCAGAAAACCAGGACCGGGTCTTTCCGAATCACCGCGATGCGGTATTGATTCGAGTAGCGAATCACCCATATGCGGTGACTGCGAGTTGATCTGGTTCTGACCGCGTTGCCCGTTTCACGTCATACCCCGCCGCAAATCACCCGAATCAAGGAGACACCGATGGCCCTCAAGGACAGCGACGACGCCGCAGAAGCCCCGGTCGCTGAAGCTGATGATGGGTTCGACCTGTCGCAAGCCGCCGTCAAGCGTATGATCGCCGAGGCGCGGGAACGCGGGTTCATCACGTATGAACAACTGAATTCCGTGCTGCCGCCAGATCAGGTGTCGTCGGACCAGATCGAAGACGTGATGGCGATGCTGGACGAAATGGGCATCCGCGTGACCGATGACGAAGAGGCCGACGAGGAAGACGACGGCAAATCGACCGCCATCGTCGATGCCTCGGCCGGGCGCGATGTGGCCTTGGCGCAGGGCGCGGGCGAAAAACTGGACCGGACCGACGACCCGGTGCGGATGTATCTGCGCGAAATGGGCTCGGTCGAGTTGTTGTCCCGCGAGGGCGAGATCGCGATTGCGAAGCGCATCGAGGCCGGTCGCAATACGATGATCCAAGGCCTGTGCGAGAGCCCTTTGACCTTTCAGGCCATCACGATCTGGCGCGACGAACTGCTGTCCGAAGACATCCTGCTGCGCGACGTGATCGATCTGGAAGCCACCTTTGGCCGCAGCCTTGATGGCCATGATGCCCCGGTCGATCTGGTGGACGCCGCCAATATCCCCGCAGCACCACGCGCAAAGCCGGAAGAAGATCAGGAACTGGACGCCGACGGCAACCCGATCGGCCGCGACGATGATGACGATGATGACGACCAGACCGGCATGAGCCTTGCCGCGATGGAAACCGCGCTGAAACCGCGGGTTCTGGAAACGCTGGAACGCATCGCGGATGACTATGTGCAACTGTCCGAAATGCAGGACAGCCGGATTTCCGCCACCATCAACGAAGACGGCACGTTCTCGGCCGAACAGGAAGCCGGCTATCAGAAACTGCGGTCGGAAATCGTGTTGCTGGTCAACGAATTGCACCTGCACAACAACCGCATCGAGGCGCTGATCGACCAGTTGTACGGCATCAACCGCCGCGTGATGCAGATCGACAGCGCGATGGTGAAACTGGCCGATCAGGCCCGGATCAACCGCCGCGAATTCGTCGATGAATATCGCGGGCGCGAATTGGACCCGAACTGGATCGACGACATGGGTCGTAAATCC
Organism: Rhodobacterales bacterium; assembly: GCA_041741655.1. Taxonomy (GTDB): domain Bacteria; phylum Pseudomonadota; class Alphaproteobacteria; order Rhodobacterales; family Rhodobacteraceae; genus UBA9554. Next base: position 2,866 of record JBGSJU010000498.1, on the reverse strand, counting down.
GGGCGCGGCTGGCAGACCCTGATCGAGAAAAGCCGCGACAAACTGGAAGAACAGCGCGCCGACATGGCGCAGGTCGGCCAGTATGTGGGCCTCGACATTCAGGAATTCCGCCGCATCGTCAATCAGGTGCAGAAGGGCGAAAAAGAGGCGCGGCAGGCCAAGAAGGAAATGGTCGAGGCGAACCTGCGTCTGGTGATTTCCATCGCCAAGAAATACACCAACCGGGGCCTGCAATTCCTTGATCTTATTCAGGAAGGCAACATCGGCCTGATGAAGGCGGTGGACAAGTTCGAATATCGCCGCGGCTATAAATTCTCGACCTACGCCACATGGTGGATCCGGCAGGCGATCACCCGGTCCATCGCCGATCAGGCCCGCACGATCCGCATCCCGGTCCACATGATCGAAACCATCAACAAGCTGGTCCGCACTGGCCGCCAGATGCTGCATGAAATCGGCCGCGAACCGACGCCCGAGGAACTGGCCGAGAAACTCCAGATGCCGCTGGAAAAGGTCCGCAAGGTGATGAAGATCGCCAAGGAACCGATTTCGCTGGAAACGCCGATCGGCGATGAAGAAGACAGCCAGCTGGGCGATTTCATCGAGGACAAGAACGCGATCCTGCCGCTGGACAGCGCCATTCAGGAAAACCTGAAGGAAACCACCACGCGGGTGCTGGCGTCGCTGACGCCGCGCGAGGAACGCGTGTTGCGCATGCGCTTCGGCATCGGGATGAACACCGATCACACGTTGGAAGAAGTGGGCCAGCAGTTCAGCGTCACCCGCGAACGTATCCGTCAGATCGAGGCGAAGGCGCTGCGCAAGCTCAAACATCCCAGCCGGTCGCGCAAGCTGCGCAGTTTTCTGGACCAGTGACCCCGGCGGACTGCGCGAAACCTCGCAGTCCCGCCGACGATTTCGGAGACCGCCATGACCAGCCTGAACAATCTCTGGATCCGTTTGCGCTATGCCGTGGGTAAGGCGGTGCTGGGCGACCAGCTGATGGTCAAGGGGCGGCAGCAGGATGTGCATGCCTATTGGTCCGCGCCCCCCGGCAAGGGCAACCAGCCGCAGGCCTACGTCGATCATCCCGACCGCAGCGCCTATCTGATCGGCCTGTTGCAGCGGATCGGCGTGGCGGATGGTTCGGTGCTGGAAATCGGCTGCAATGTCGGGCGCAATCTGGAGGCCTTGCGGCGGGCCGGCTATGGCCCCCTGACCGGGATCGAGATCAACGCCGGCGCACTGGCCGAAATGGGCCGGGTGTTTCCCGACCTGCACGGTACGGCGACACTGATCAACCAGCCGGTGGAAACCGCGCTGCCGCCGATGGCCGATGGGGCGGTGGATGTGTGTTTCACCATGGCGGTGCTGTTGCACATCCATCCCGACAGCGAATGGGTGTTTCCGCATATGTTGCGGGTGGCAAAACGCTATTTGGTGGTGATCGAGAACGAGGATCAATCCAGCTACAAGATCTTTCCGCGTGATTATGGCAAGGTCTTTCGCGGCCTCGGTGCCGAAGAAATCCTGACCGAAGCGGTGGGGGGATCATTGCAGAACTACACTGCTCGGGTGTTCCGGATGCCTGACGACGCCTGATCGGGCGGCCATGTCGGTTCCAAGTTCAGGGATTGTCGCGCCCTGCGGCGCTTTGCCCCCGTCAAAAAAAACACCGTTGCGTGAAGACGCAATAAAACTCTGTTGCGAGGGGACGCATGATTGTGGTGTCTGGGAGCAAGACAAAAATTGCCTCGCGAACATCAAAGGAAAGTCACATGTTTCGCACAACTATTCTTGCACTCGCAATGATAATTCCCGGAGCAGCGTTCGCACAAGATTTCCGGTCAAGTATCGATCTCACCGTGCGGCCGACCGGCAAAGTCAGTTTCGAAGTCTTTGGGACGCAGTCCAGTCAGGATAAATCCTACTGGTGCGCGGCGTCGGAATACGTGAAAAAACGTCTGGGTAATCCAGCGCGCACGCGGATCACGGTGGTGGCGGCCAAGGGGTCCCTGCCATCGGGCAAACGCAATGTCGGGTTCACCATCGCCGCTGACGCTGCCAAGGGACAGGCCTCCAGCACATCCATATCGGTGCGCAATGTCGGGACCAACATCTCGCTCGGGCTTGCGGAGCAGTTCTGCGAGGACCTGCGGACACAGGAACGGGGAATCCGATAGGGGCCTTGGCGGTTGGCGGTGTGAAAGACACACCAGATATTGCGTTCCATTTCTCCTCTACCCAAAACCTAGCTGGCCCCCTATAGTTGTTGCCACACGGGGCGGTGCTCCCGCAACCGAGGCAGAGACAGTCAGAGGGGGCCGGCCATGCGCTGTCCGTTTTGCGGAAATATCGATACGCAGGTCAAGGATTCCCGACCTGCTGAAGACCATGTGTCGATCCGCCGCCGCCGGTTCTGTCCGGCCTGCGGCGGACGGTTCACCACCTACGAACGCGTGCAACTGCGCGATCTGGTGGTGATAAAATCCTCTGGCCGGCGCGAGGATTTTGACCGCGACAAACTGGAACGGTCTGTGCGCATCGCCTTGCAGAAGCGTCCGATCGAACCCGAACGCATTGACCAGATGGTGTCCGGCATCGTGCGGCGGTTGGAGTCACTGGGCGAAACCGATATCCCGTCCAAGGCCATCGGCGAGATCGTGATGGAAACCCTGGCCCGGATCGACACGGTGGCCTATGTACGCTTTGCCAGTGTTTACAAGAACTTCCAGGCCGCAGATGATTTCGATAAGTTCGTGTCCGAACTGCGGCCCGATGGCCGCGCCGACACCTGACCAAAGCGTGAACCGGCGCGTGCTCCGCCCATGACCGACGCCCGCGCCATGGCGCACGCGCTGGCGCT
>JBGSJU010000497.1:0-3069 GCA_041741655.1 Rhodobacterales bacterium | reverse complement strand
CGGTGCCGCCGGTTTTCGGCATATGGGCAAAGACGAAATTTCGCCCCGGCGAGACGATCATGCGCCCGCCTTGACCGCGATGCGGGATGCCACCTGCGCGCGCCAGGCGATCACCAGCCCCGCCGCCACGATCAGCACGATCCCCACGCCCTGTATCGGGGTGATGACATCGCCGAACAGCCAAAGCGCAAACACCGGGCCGAACACCATCACCGAATATTCGATGACCGACACTAGGCTGGGTTCGGCCAACTGATAAGCCCGCACGATGCCATAGATCGCCGCCACCGACCCCAGCCCCTGCACCACGATGATCGCCCATGACGCAGGCGATATCGGCCAGACCCAGCCCCGCGTCAGGTATTCCGTGCCCGCCGTGCCCATCAGGCCCATGCCGATCAGCACAAGGGCCGACAGCGCGCCCTGCAATCCCACCACGGCCAGCAACAACGCGACCGGGCTTTCCCCGGCGCATTGCGACCGCGTCACCATCGCAGCCAGCGCATAAAGCGCCCCGCCCAGCACCGGCAACAACAGCGTCAGCGACATGGCCCCGCCCCCCAGTTGCAGCACCAGCAGAACCCCGGCAAATCCCATGCCCACCGCCAGCACGCGCCAAGGCCCGAACCCTTGCCCAAAGGCCAGCCCGAACAACAGGATAAAGATCGGGGCGGTGTAAAGCCCCGCCAGCGCCTCGGCGATCGACATCAGGCCCAGCGCCCCGAAGTAGCACAGCATGGCGGCCGCCGACAAAAGGCTGCGCAACGCCACCCAGCGCCAGCGCAGCACCCGCAATCCGCCCAGCCCCACCAATGGCAGCAACAGGATCAGGGGAATGGCAACAGACGTGCGCAGCACGAAAAACTGCCACAGCCCGACCTCGGCCGCCAGTCCGCCGATCAGGTTGTCGATGAACCCGATGATCAGCATCGCGCCCAGCATCCACAGCGTCGCGGCGCCGGGTCGTGTTTGCGGCTGGGTCTGCATCGCGGGGCCTCCTTGGCCTGTTATCGCAGTCTTTCATCACGTGGGCCTGCGGGATAGTCTCGCCCGAAAGCGGCATGATGCGGCGCAAGGGGGGAACAAACGATGGGCTGGATGGCAGACGAAACCGGGCTTGGCAAGACGGCGGCAAATTTCGCGGCGCTGACACCCTTGTCGTTCCTTGCCCGCGCGGCGACGATCTATGCCGGCGAACTGGCCGTGGTCTATGGCCCGCACCGGGTAACCTATGCGCAATATCATGACCGGGTGACGCGGCTGGCCTCGGCGCTGGTCAAACTGGGCGTGCGGCCCGGCGATGTGGTCGCAACGCTGCTGCCCAACCTGCCCGCGCAGGCCGAAGCGCATTTTGGCGTGCCCGCCTGTGGCGCGGTGCTGAACACCATCAACACGCGGCTGGAGCCGGATACCGTCGCCTATATCCTCGATCACGGCGGCGCCAAGGTGCTGCTGGTCGATCCGCAATTCCTTCCGTTGGCCGCCGAGGCGATGGACCGCATGGCAGGCCCCCGCCCCATCGTGATCGAGGTGGCCGATGACCATGCGGGCGTCCATGCGCATGGCCATTACATGGGCTATGAGGCGCTGCTGGCTTCGGGTGATCCCGATTTCGCTTGGATCATGCCGCAGGATGAATGGGAATCCATCGCGCTGAATTACACGTCTGGCACCACGGGGCGGCCCAAGGGCGTGGTGTATCACCATCGCGGCGCCTACCTGAACGCGATGGGGCAGGTGGTGTCGTGGCGCATGGTGCTGCGCCCGCGCTACCTGACCATCGTGCCGCTGTTTCATTGCAACGGCTGGTGCCACACGTGGATGATGCCTCTGCTGGGCGGCACGGTCGTCTGCTGCCGCGACATCACCGCGCGCGCCATCTTTGACGCCATCGCCGACGAAGGCGCGACGCATTTCGGTGGTGCGCCCATCGTGCTGAACATGCTGATCAACGCCCCCGCCGACCAGCGCCGCGAATTTTCCCATACCGTCGAGGTGTTCACCGCAGGCGCGCCCCCTGCCCCCGCGACGCTGGCCAAGATCGAACCGATGGGGTTCAACGTCACGCAGGTCTATGGCCTGACCGAAACCTATGGCCCGGCCACCGAATGCACATGGGGCCCGCACTGGGATCACCTGACCGGCGATGACCGCGCGGCCATCAAGGCGCGGCAGGGCGTGGCGATGCCCTTCATGGACGGGGTCGCGGTGATGGATCCCGACACCATGGCCCCCATCGCGATGGACGGCCGGACGCAGGGCGAGGTGATGTTTCGCGGCAATGGCGTGATGAAGGGCTACCTCAAGAACCCCGATGCCACCGCCGAGGCGTTTCGCGGCGGCTGGTTCCATTCCGGCGACATCGCGGTGCAGCACCCTGATACGTTCCTGCAAATCTCGGACCGGGCGAAGGACATCATCATTTCGGGCGGCGAGAATATCAGTTCGGTCGAGGTCGAAGGCGTGCTGATGGCGCATCCCGATGTGCTGCTCTGCGCCGTGGTGGCGAAACCGGACGATAAATGGGGCGAGGTGCCCTGCGCCTTTGTCGAACTGAAAGACGGGCACAGCGCAACGGAAGCCGACCTGATCGCCTTTGCCCGGACGCGCCTCGCCGGGTGGAAATGCCCCAAGGCGGTGGTGTTTCAGGAACTGCCGAAAACCTCCACCGGCAAGATCCAGAAATTCGAACTGCGCAAGGTTGCGCGGGCGTTGTGACTGGACAAGCCACGGCGCGGCGATTGCCCGTGCGGGCCGGGGCTGTTAGGCTGCCGATGACAAGAGGCAGAGCAGCCCCGATGATTGCAATCCGATGACCGCTTTGGACCAGTATTCCCGGCTGGAAGCCCCCGGCCTGTGGCGTGCCGCCCCCGATGCGCAGCGCCGCGAGGTGGTCGTTTCGCTGGGCGCGGCAACGCTGGTCATCACCGATCTGTCGGACCGGGCGCTGGCGCATTGGTCGCTGGCGGCGGTGGTGCGGATGAACCCGGGCGACACGCCGGCGCTGTATCATCCGGACGGTGACCCCGACGAGGTGCTGGAGATCGGCCCCGACGGGTCCGAGATGGT
>JBGSJU010000496.1:0-3176 GCA_041741655.1 Rhodobacterales bacterium | reverse complement strand
GGTGTCGCATGCGCCGATGGCGCAGGCGCTGTATGGCCCGGTCCGTCGCGCGCCCGTTCTGGCCCAGATGCAGGAACGGCGGGCGGCCTGATGCTGTTGGCCCGGCGCAAGGTACGGATCGAAACCGAACGGCTGACCCTGCGCCCGCCTGCGCATACCGATTTCATCGCATGGAGCGAATTGCGCCGCGACAGCGCCGAGGGACTTGTGCCCTGGGAACCGGCCTGGGCGGCGGACCATCTGACGCGCAAGGGGTTCACCAATCGGGTGATCTGGGCGCAGCGGTCGATCACGCAAGACAGCGCGCTGCCGCTGTTCCTGATCCGGCGGGACGATCAGCGGCTGATCGGGGCGTTGACGCTGGACAACATCCGCCGCGGCCCGGCGCAATGCGGCACGCTGGGCTACTGGATGGGCCAGCCCTTTCAGCGGCAGGGTTTCATGCGCGAGGCGCTGCTGGCTCTGGTGCATCATGCGTGGCAGGTGCTGGACCTGAGCCGGCTGGAAGCCGCCTGCCTGCCGGAAAACGCTGCCTCGCGCGGGGTGCTGGAGGCTTGCGGGTTCAAATACGAAGGCGTGGCGCAGAGTTACCTGCAGATCAACGGGCGCTGGCGCACCCACGTGCTTTACGCGGCGCTGCGCCATGACCGACGGGGCCGCACCGACGCCGGATAAGGACTGCGCTGGCGTTTGACGGGCACAGCGCGGGACGGGCAACGGATTGAGGGGCCAGCCCCTCAAGCTCCCCGGGATATTTCGGAACCGAAGAAGCCGGGATGTTGCGCAGGATTTGGGCTCAGAATCTAGGCAGGGCGGGGCCTCACGGCATCGTGACAAGGGGGAGTTGCACGGATCGGTGCGTGGTCATGCTAGCCTGCGGAAAACCCGGAGGAGTGACCATGCTGCGACCCGTCCTGTGCCTGATCCTCGCCATTGCGACTGCGCTGCCTGCGGCGGCGCAGGACCGCCGCCCCAGCCATTGCATTGCCATCGCCGATGCGGCGCCGGGGATCGCTTATGTTCAGGCTGCCAGTTTCCGCGCCCAGGTCGGAAAGAGGCGGGTGCGGTTGCACTACATCGATCATGCGATGTTCCTGCTGGCGACCCCGGGCGGATTGACGGCAATCACGGATTATTCCGGCTGGATCGGCAACGTCGATTTCACCCCGACGGTGGTGACGATGAACCATGCGCATGCGACGCATTTTACCCGCGCGCCGGACCCGGCGATCCCGCATGTGCTGCGCGGTTGGGGCGATGCGGAGGGGCCTGCCGATCATCATCTGGATCTGGACGAGATGCTTGTGCGCAATGTGCCCACCGATATCCGGCGGGGCGCCTGGGACGATAGCGGCGTGGGCGTCGAACCGGGCGGCAATTCGATCTTCGTGTTCGAGGTCGAGGGGCTGTGCATCGGCCATCTGGGGCATCTGCATCACATCCCCGACGATGCGCAGTTTGCCGCGCTCGGACGGCTGGATGTGGTGATGGCGCCGGTGGATGGCGGCATGACGCTGGACTTGGCCTCGATGATCGCGGTGCTGACGCGGCTGCGCTCGTCCATCGTGATCCCGATGCACTGGTTCGGCGAAAGCACCTTGCAGGCGTTCCTGCGCGGCATGGAGGGCCAGTTCGAGGTGGTGGATACGGGCGGTCCCGCGCTGGAGGTGTCACTGCGCGATCTGCCCGACCGGCCGCGCGTGGTGGTGTTGCGGCCCGCAGTCCTTGCAGAGTGAAAGTGGGCGGCAATGCCGCCCGCCCGTGGTGTCAAGCTTGGGTCGCCGTCTTGGCAGGCCCGGTTTTCCAAAGCGAGAACAGGATGCCCGCCGCAAGGATCGCAAAGGTGATGCCAAGCGACCATTCTGGGGGGAACTTTTCCCAGCCCATCAGGTCGGCGACGAAGATCTTCGACCCGATGAAGACCAAGAGGATCGACAGGGCATATTTGAGGTAGGCAAAGCGGTGCAGGATCGCCGCCAGCGCGAAATACAAGGCGCGCAGGCCAAGGATCGCGAAGATGTTCGAGGTATAGACGAGGTAGGGGTCAGTGGTGATGGTGAACACGGCCGGCAAGGAATCGACGGCAAAGACCAGATCGGCGATCTCGATCATCACCAGAGCCAGGAACAGCGGCGTGGCGAAGCGCACCATCTTGCCGGTTGCTGGATCGGGCTTACGCACGAAGAAGTCATGCCCGTGCAGATCGTCGGTGACGTTCAGACGCCGCTTGAAGAAGCGGATCATGCCGTTTTCCTCGATCTTGTGCTCCTTGTCGGCGCTGACCAGCATCTTGAAGCCGGTGAAGATCAGGAAGCCGGCGAAAATGTAGAGCACCCAGTGATACTGGTCCACGATCGTGGCCCCCAGCCCGATCATGATGCCGCGCAGCACGATCACGCCCAGGATGCCCCAGAACAGCACGCGGTGCTGATATTCGCGCGGGATCGCGAAATAGCCGAAGATCAGCGCGATGACGAAGATGTTGTCCAGCGCCAGCGTCTTTTCCACCACGAAGGCGGTCAGATACTGCGCCGTCGCGGTGGCATCCATCTGCCACCAGATGAAGCCGGAAAACCCAAGCCCCAGCGCGATATACATGGCCGAGAGGCGCAGGCTCTCGGCTACGCCGATCTCGTGATCCTGCTTGTGCAGGACGCCAAGGTCGAAGGCCAGCAGGGCCACCACCAGCGTCATGAACAGCAGCCAGATCCAGATCGGTTTGCCCAGAAAGAGGAGGGTCAGAAATTCCACGGCGATGTCTCCACGGCGATGTCCTTGTGTTGCAACGGGTCCATATCGTTCTGAGACAGGTCCGGGCGAACTGAAAGGAAAGCGCCGGGCATGCCATCGAACAATGTCGATGCGGTCCGACATCACGATGCAGCACATCGTCAGAGGGGCCCGGTCCGCCGATACAAACTGGGCGCGCGCGTGACGCGCATCAACCCCATCGCTGCATAAATCTTGTCGCCATGTCTGGGCGATCTGCGGGCGATTGACCACTTTACGATGGCGATGCCTGTGCTACCCATCTCTCATGTCGCTGTGCCCCGCCACCCCCGCGTTTCTTGACAGTCTTGCCGCCCGTCTGGGGCCCAAGGGGCTGCGCGCCGCCGATGCGCGCTATCTGGAGGAACCGCGCGGGCGTTGGGCCGGGCATGCGGCGGCGGTGGTCG
>JBGSJU010000495.1:0-2528 GCA_041741655.1 Rhodobacterales bacterium | reverse complement strand
ACGCCGACAAGGTCGAGACCATGTGCGACGTGAACTTCACCGGCTGCGCCCGGGTGATGGGGGCCGCCCTTCCGGCGATGATCGCACGGGGCGCGGGACATGTGGTGATCACCGGCAGCCTGTCGGGGTTTCGAGGCCTGCCGGGGGCCATCGGCTACGGGGCCAGCAAGGCCGGCGTGATGGCCCTGGCCGAATCGATGTGGGCGGATCTGCGCGGCTCGGGCGTGCTGGTGCAGGTTGCCAATCCGGGGTTCATCAAGACAAGGCTGACCGAAAAGAACAGCTTCCGGATGCCCTTCCTTATGACGCCGGAACAGGCGGCCGACTTCATGTTCCTGCACATGCAGACCGACGACTTCAAGGTCAGCTTCCCGACGCTGTTTTCCTGGCTGTTCCGCCTGTCGCAGTTTCTGCCCGACTGGGCCTATTACCGGATATTCGCGCCGCGCTAGGGCTGGCCCCGTATCAGTGGTCGGGAACAGCAGGCTGGCCGGGAGAGAGTCCCGGCCAGCCTTCAAGCTTCAGGCCAGATGGTCGACGCGCGCCAGGTACTGTGCCAGCTTGCCCACTTCGCCCAGCCAGCGCGCCACCAGTTTCGGATCATGCGGGGCGGCATGAACGCCCACCGGGATTTCCCGCGCGAGAACCGCCTCCACTGCCAGCGACACCGGCACCGACACCAGCCGGCCCATCGCCGTGCCACGGTCGTCACCCCAGGCATCCATCACCCAGGTCTTGTGCCAGACGGCGGTGCCATCCCGTTCCGCCTTCAGGTCCACGATCAGCACCACGCGGTCGGCCTCGCCGTCGCCATAGCTGTTGTCGCGCCAGAACTGGTCGGACATGTCTTTCAGCCGCGCGTCACCCGCCGGGCCGTGCAGGGTTTCAATCTCGGCAAACACCGGCGCCCAGGCCTGCGCCCAGCCCGCCAGCCGCAGCGTGCCGCGCACGAATGTCTGCACCCGCCAGTCGGGGTCGAAATGGTATTGCGGGATGAACACATAGCTGTCGCGGTTGGGATAGACCTCGAACTGTTCCGGCACCGGCAACGGCGCGGTGTAGTTGCTGATCGCATTCCACGGCCGGTCCACGCGGAATTCGGCGAAGTCCTTCAACGACCGGGACGGTGACCGCAGCGCCTTCAGCACGCCCAGCGGCGACCACGAGAATTTGTATTTGAAATCATTGGCGACCTTCGGCACCCCGCCGCAATAGCTGAGAAAGGTCAGCACATTGTCGGGAAGATGCGCGCCGGAGGCGCGATAGGCCTCGACCAGATCATGCGCCATCAGATGGTCGATGCCGGGGTCCAGACCCACCTCGTTGACGAAGGCCAGCCCTTTTTCCCGCGCAGCGGCATCCAGCGCGCGCATTTCCGGCGAGATATAGGAGGATGAAACGAAATCCGCCCCGGCGGCCAAACACGCCTCGGCCAGTGGCACATGCATGTCGGCGGGCAGCATCGACACCACCACATCGCCCGCCTGCAACGCCGCGGTCAGCGCGGGCAGGTCAAAGGCGCGGATGTCGCGGGCCAGATCGCCGACCTCGGCCCGGGCCTTGTCCAACGTGCGGTTCCAGACAGTCACGGGATAGCCCGCGTTCAGCAGCCGCCGCAGACCGGGAATGGCCGACAGGCCGGTGCCGCACCAATGGATCGTCATGGGGTTCTCCTTAGCCGAATTTCAGTTTTGCCGCGACGATGGCGATCATGCACAGGGTCGCCACCACATTGGCCAGGATGATCGGCCAGTCCATCACCAGAATGCCATAGACCAGCCAGGTGATGACGGTTGCCAGAAACAGCATGTTGGCCGGCAGGGACAGCGACCGCGTGTCGCCGGTGCGCCAGACCCGGATCGCCTGCGGCACCCAGGCCACCATGCCCAGCACGGCGGCAATATACCCGATGATCAGGGTCAACGTCATGTCAGACCTGCGCGATATGGTGCTGAAAGGTCTTGAACGCCCGCCCCCAGACCGTTTTTTCCGGGGCGCCCTGATCCAGCGCGTCCAGCGCCAGAAGATGCGGCAGCAGTTGGCGCGCGAAATCCTCGGAGCTTTCGCGCGGCAGCATGGACGGCAGGTTGTCGATCGCCATCACGTCCAGCGGCGGCGCGTCATGCACGCGGATCACCGGATCGTCCCATGTGGTGGTGCGCCCGTAGACCTTGATCGGCGAGAAATCCGAGGTGGGATCGCAGGCGATATCGCCGATGGCGGTCAGACGGCGCGGGCGTGACGGTGTATCCGCCGGCACGAACACCGGGCAACCCGGCATCGCAAGGATCGCGTTCAGGAAGATGTCATGCGCCAGCACTTCCGGAAATGGCCCGCCATGCGCGGTTTCGGCCTTGTCCCAGCGGGTCACCGGCATGGCCAGCGCCTCGCACAGATCGGCCGCCCCGCGCCCGACCCGGCCCAAGGCACCCTTTTTTAACAAAGAGCAATATTCGGAAAACCCTCAGCGGATTTATTATTTGGGTGCCATCAATCATTATTTGTCTTCGGATATCTATACCGTGGAG
>JBGSJU010000494.1:0-3883 GCA_041741655.1 Rhodobacterales bacterium | reverse complement strand
CGGCCATCAGCGCCAGCCGTTCGCCCGACATCCGGGCCGCCTGCTGGCTGATGATCGGCCAGACGGTGCGCCGCGAGGCCAGCGTCAGGGGCCCCAGCAGGCCGCAGGACCGTTCGGTGATCGCCGCGTTGAAGTCGGGTTCCGGCAGGGCGGCCAGCCGGTCGGCCTCGGCGTTGGTTTCCATCCACACGATGGCCGAGGACGGTTTGTCCTGCCAATCGGGCAGCGGCACCAGTGTGAACGGCCCGCCCGAGCGGTGGATTTCGGTCGAGACGTTTTCATGCGGGATCGGGTGCGTCACCGCAAAGGCCAGCGCCTTTTGCCCGTAATGCATCCGCCGCGCGGCAATGCCCGCCGCTTGCCGCATCGCGCTGTCGCGCCCATCGGCGGCGATCACCAGACGGCAGGTGGCGGATGAGCCATCGGTCAGCCCGACGCGGGCGCTGGCGGTGCGGGTGAACAGGCTGCGCGTTCCAACACCGGGTCGGAATGTCACGTTTGGCAGATCAGCCAGCCGCGCCACCATTTCGCGCCGCAACAGCCAGTTCGGCAGGTTCCAGCCAAACGGTTTGTCCGAGATATCGACCGCATTGAAATCCTTGACGATGCGGGGCGTGTTTTCAACCCCGCCCGCATCAACGATGCGCATCACCTGCAGGGGCGCGGCATGCGGGGCCAGCCGTTCCCAAAGCCCCGCCTGTTCCAACAGCGCCTGACCGGGTTGCAGGATGGCCGTGGTGCGCAGGTCGGACCCGGCGACATCGCGTTCGGTGACGGGCGCCGTCGGGTCCACGCACAGCACGCTGAACCCGGCCGCACCGAAACTTGCCGCCGAGGTCAGGCCGGCAACGCCGCCGCCCGAGATGATGATGTCATGATCGTAGGACATGGGTGTCTCCTTGTGCCACGACCATAGGGCGGCACGGCGAAAACATCCAAGCGGCATTCTGTCCGTCTGGGTCAGCCCCGGCTGATCAGGATCAGCAGCACGTAGAGGACCGGCACCAGAGCCAGTGCAGGGATGTAAAGGCCCGGTACGCCCCAGGTCCAGATCGACAGGCCCCAGCCGATCAGCGCGACCAGCACGGTGATCAGGATGCGGGTTTCCAGCCGGCGTTCAGCCGCCGTGTCGGTTTCGGGATGGGCGTGGGTGTGGGCCTGCGTGTGGGCAGCGTGTTGGGCAATATCGGTCATGTGCGGTCTCCTGAGGGTTGCCGGTCATTAACATCCAAGGAAATGAATTCACCGTGCAAATCGTCGCAGCCCGCGACGGGCTTCACGTCAGTTTCGCCAGAAATTCTGCCAGATCGGGCGCGTGATGGTGGATATGCGGCGCAGGGATCGGCGTGGCGGCGACATGGACCGTGCACAATCCCATGGCGTGCGGCACCGCAAGGTTGCGCGGTTCATCTTCGAACATCGCGCTGCGGGTCGGGTCCAGCCCGTCGGCGGCGAACACGGTGGCAAAGGCGCGCGCGTCGGGTTTCGGATGAAATCCCGCATGTTCAACGCCATAGATCGCCGCGAACAGCCCGTCCAGCCCGCGTGCCGCCAGAACGCGGGCGGCATAGGGCGCCGACCCGTTGGTATAGACGATCCGCCGCCCGGGCAGGGCGGCGATGCGGGCGGCCAGATCAGGGTCGGGGACCAGCGGCGAAAAGTCGATGTCATGCACATCGGCCAGATAGGGCAGCGGGTCCAGATCATGTTCGCGCATCAGCCCGGCCAGCGTGGTGCCATGGGTGCGCCAGTAGGTCGCGCGCAGACGGTCGGCCTCGGCGCGGTCAACGTGAAGCGTCCGCATGACGTAATCGGTCATCCGCCGCTCGATCTGATCGAACAGCCGCATGGCTGGCGGATACAGGGTATTGTCGAGGTCAAAGACCCAACAGGTGACATGGCGGAACGCGTCGCGTGGCATGACGCAGCCATAGCGTGGCAAGGACGCCGTCGCAACACGCGGCTTGAAACCCGCGGGACCGCGGCCTAGTGTCCGCGCCACGTTGCAAGAAAGAGCCGGAGCATGACCGATACCCGCAGCGGGCAGACCGATGCCTATGCCCTGATCCTTGAAGCGATCGACAGTGGGGTCTACCGCCCCGGCGACAGGCTGGTGGAAAGCGAACTGGCCGAACGGCTTGGCGTGTCGCGCACGCCGGTCCGCGAGGCCCTGCAGCGGCTGGAAACACAATCGCTGCTGACCCGCGATGGCCGCAGCCTGATCGTGGCCTCGCTGGACCACAACCAGTTGGCTGAACTGTATGTGGTGCGCGCCGAACTGGAAGGCTTGGCGGCCCGTCTGGCGGCCCGCCATGCCACGCCCGAGGAAATGCGGGTGCTGCGCGAAATGGTGGACGAGGACCGCGCGCTCTTGGGCAATCCCAAGGCGCTGAGCCGCGCGAACCGGCGGTTTCACAAACAGATCCATCTGGCCAGCCATAACCGCTATCTGGTGCAGCAACTGGATCTGGTGCACCGGTCAATGGCCCTGATGGCCACAACGTCGCTGGCCGCCCAAGGGCGGGGCGAAGATGCGCTGGCCGAACATGCCGCCATCGTCGCTGCGATCGAAACCCGGGCGGAAAGTGCCGCCTACGAGGCGCTGAAATCGCATATCTCAAAGGCCTTCGTCACGCGGTTGAAGCTCGACTCCGGGTCGCTGAAAACGCAGGCCTAGCGGCGGCGCGACAGGCACCGTGACCTCTTGCGGCTCTGCCATGCCGTGACGGGTCTTGTCCCAGTAGAACGGGTCGTGGATCAATTCCCACAAGGCCTTGTAGGCAGCGAGCGTGCCCAGCAGCCAGTACACATGCAGCGTCGGCACCCATGGTTGCAGGTGGCGATGGGTGGGGCCAGACACCGCGATGACACCGGTTGCCACGGACAGCGCCTCGATCCCGATGAACATCGCCCCGGCTGCCTGCATCGCCCCGCGCGCCACCACGGCGTCCAGCGGATGCGGCAAGCCCAGCAGCACCAGCCAGAATGACCACAGCAGCGGCGCCAGCAGGAATTGCGACAGGGCGGCGACGAAATGCATCTGCAGCCCGATGAATTTCCACGGGCCCAGTTCGCGCCACAGCCGCCGCGGCGCCCGCATGTGCACCGCCCATGTCACCATGTAGCCTTTCAGCCAGCGCGAACGTTGCTTGACCCAAGGCCAGGGTCGGCAATTTGCCTCTTCGCCCGTCGTGGTGTCCAGCATCAGGGTGCGCATGCCATGCCGGGCCATGCGAAAGCCCAGATCGGCATCTTCAGTCACATTATGCGCATCCCAGCCGCCCAGACGTTCCAGCGCGTCGCGGCGAAAGAACAGCGTGGTGCCGCCCAGCGGAATCGCCAGCCCCAGCCGCGCCATGCCCGGCAGGATCAGCCGGAACCATGTGGCATATTCCACGCTGAAACAGCGGGCCAGCCAGTTCTGGCGCGGGTTGTAATAATCCAGTGCACCCTGCAGGCAGACCACTTCGGGCGGTGCGGTGCGGAAGGCGTCGGCCACGCGGTCCAACTGGTCGGGGTCGGGGGCATCTTCGGCATCCCAGATGCCGATTACCTCGCCGCGGCAGAAATCCAGCGCATAGTTCATCGCCCGCGGTTTCGTGCGCGGCTTGCCATCCGGCACCGTCACGATCCGCACCCATGTGGGCAGCGCGGCCGCGGCCAGCGCTGCGCGCGTCGGCTCATCGGTTTCTTCCAGCACCAGAACGACATCCAGCAGCGGTTTCGGATAGGTAAGCCGGGTGATCCGGGCGATCAATTGCCCGGCCACCTCGGGTTCGCGGTACAAGGGCACCAGCACCGAAATCGCCGGGCGCAGCGTCAGGATGGGCGGCGGGGCGGGCGGTTCGGCGGGGCGCAACAGATGCGCCACCGACGCCGCCAC
>JBGSJU010000493.1:0-8126 GCA_041741655.1 Rhodobacterales bacterium | reverse complement strand
GGTCGATTTGCCGGTCCTCGGGGCGCTGCGGCGACGCCAGATTGGCCGCTGGGCCGGTCGCACACCAAGGCAGCGCGATGTCGGCCCGCAACCCGTGGCGACACCCCGGGTATCGATCATCGTGCCACTTTATGGCCGGTTTGATTTTGTCGAACATCAACTTTTGCAGTTCCGGCGCGATCCCGATTTTGCCCCCGGACCCGGCGGGCGCGCAGACGGCACCCAACCAGTCGAATTGATCTACGTGATCGATGATCCCGAAATCGAGATCGGTTTTTCCAGCCAGACTGAATACTACCAAAGGCTTTGCGGGCCGGCGTTTCGCTGGATCAGCGCCAGCGAGAACCGCGGCTATGCCGCAGCCAACATGCTGGGAGCGAGCATTGCCCGGGCCGATCGCCTGATCTTTCTGAACAGCGATGTTTTCCCGCAGCGCCCCGGTTGGGTCACTGCTCTGGCCGATACGCTGGACGCGCAACCAACGATCGGGCTTGTGGGGCCGCGGCTGCTGTTTCCGGATGGTGGACTGCAACATGCCGGGATGGTGCCGCATTGGAATGACACCATGCAGCTATGGACCAACCGCCATCCGTTCATGGGGCTGGACCCGGCCGTGGACCCGGCGCGCGGCCTGACCCGGACGCCGCTGCTGACCGGTGCCTGCATGGCGGTTCGCCGGGGCGATTTCGACCGTGCCGGGGGATGGAACTGCGACTATCTGGCCGGCGATTTCGAAGACTCGGATCTGTGCCTGCGTATCGTGGAACTGGGACTGGATCTGTGCTGTCTGAACGATGTCGAACTGGTCCATCTGGAACGGCAATCCTTTGACCGGATCGGCGAAAGCGCGTTGCGGCAACGCCTGACGATGCTGAACGCCGTGCGGTACAACCTGCGCTGGTCCCAACGGCTTGGCCCCGGTCCGGGACCACAGCCATGACGGGGTCAACGAAGGGGAGCAGCACAGCGACCAGCACGGCGACCAGCACGGCGGGGCGGCGTATTCTTGTGATGGCGCATGGCCATCCCGACCACAGTTTCGGCGGCGCCGAAATTGCTGCCTATGAACTGTGGCGCGGTTATCGCGAAACCCCCGGCGTCGCGGTGGCCTGGTTCCTGGCGCGCAGCGAAGCCGGTCCCGCAGGGGCTTCGGGGCGCATCCTGCGGCATCGTCCGGACGAATACCTGTGGGAACAGGGGATGCGCAACCTGTTCATGATGGAGGCGGAAAACCGCCCCGCGGTGCTGGACATCTTCGCCGAGGTGATCGCCAGCCTGCGCCCCGATGTCGTTCATAGCCATCATTTCGTGCAGTTCGGTCTGGAATACCTGAAGGTGATCAAGGATGTGAACCCGGCGATCCGCACGGTTCTGACCTTGCACGAATACTACGCGATCTGTGCGCATAGTGGCCTGATGCTGGATCCCGGGACGTTGCGGCCCTGTTCCATCGCCATCGCGAGCAAAGGCGGGCACCGGGCCTGTGCGCCCGGCCGTTCGGACAACGACCATTGGCTGCGCCGCCAGCGGTTCCTGCGCTATTTCGACTTTGTCGATCATTTCGTGGCGCCCTCACATTTCCTGCGTGACGCCTATGTGGCATGGGGGCTGGACCCCGCTCGCATTTCGGTCATCGAAAACGGCCAGCCCCGGCGCTCCCCTCTGCCGCCGCGGCCGATCCCGGCCGATGCGCGAAAGGGTTACCGCAACCGGTTCGCGTTCTTTGGGCAGATCAATCCCTGGAAGGGGCTGGACGTCGTTCTGGAAGGGTTGGGGCAGCTGGCGGCGTCGGATCGGGCCGGTCTGTTACTCGAGGTGCACGGCGCCAATCTGGAACGACAGCCCGAAGCGTTCCGCAACCGGCTGAAGGCGCTGGCCGCGCCGCTGATCGATGAAGGGGTGGTCCGCTGGATCGGTCCCTATGCCCCCGAAGATCTGGCGGATCGCATGGCTGGTATCGATTGGGTGATGGTACCGTCGATCTGGTACGAAAACTCGCCGCTGGTGATCCAGGAGGCCTATGCCCTGGGGCGTCCGGTGATTGCCAGCAGGCATGGTGCCTTGGTCGAGAAAGTGCAGGATGGCGTGACCGGCGTGACGGTGCCGCGCGCCAATCCGATGGCATGGGCCGAAGCGATGTTGCGGTTGTCGCGCGACGGCGCGCTCTGGGACCGGCTGCGTCAGGGCCTGCCCACCCCGCCGGATCGAGTCGCGGCGGCCGCCACCCATCTTGCGCGGATCGACGCACTGGAGCCGACACCGGCATGACGGATTATCCCGAACTGGTCGTGCATATCGGCCCCGGCAAGACCGGATCAACGTCGATCCAGCGCCTTCTGGAAGCCCAACGCGAGACCTTGATGGCGCAAGGGGTCGCCTGGCTGGGGGTCGGGTTGGAACATTGCCAGACATCCCGGCCCCGCGATTGGCAACAACCGGCAAGAATTCATTGGCTTTTGCAGTTCATGTCACCGGCGGAGGCCAAATCCGACCTGCAGCAGGTGTTGCGCGAAGAACTGGACCGGCTGGCGGCGGCGGGATTTCGTCGCGCGGTCTGGAGCCACGAGGCGCTCTTTGAATTTCATCCCAACACCGCCGGCGCCCTGCAGGGCCTGCGCGACGCGGGCGTCACGGTGCGACTTCTGGCGTATATGCGCCGCTATGACGACTGGATCCAAAGCGCCTATGCCCAGTGGGGGATCCGGCACAAGACCTATGACGGTCCGGTGCAATCCTTTGGTCCATGGGCGGATGCCAATCCGCCCCGCTTTGCCGATCATCTGCAAGTCTGGGACACCGCGTTCGGTGCGGCACTGGTGCTGCGTAACTATGACAGCCTGCCGGATGTCACGGCGGATCTGCTGGACTTCATCGGGGTGGCCCCCCTGCCAGCCGAACGCAGCTATGCCACGCCAGAACCGTCGCTTCTGGCGGCGTGGGGCATCCACAACTCCCGCGTCCACGCCCCCCGACCACCGAACAGCCTCGGACTGTTGCTGGAACCTTCCGAGGTGCTGGCGGGCGGGCTGCCGCATTTGCCGCCGCTCGAACAGATGTTTCCCGATCCGGGATCGCTGGCGCGGGTCATCGCTGACAGCCGGGCCGATATCGACGCGGTGAATGCCATTCTGGTGGCAAAGGGCAGTCCGCCGTTGCCGACCATGGCGCGCAGCGAACACCTGCTGCAGCCCCCGGAGACATGGGACATGCTGCAGCTTGCCATGACCATGATCTTTTCCCTGCAGGAACAGGTCAACGCCTTGCGCAGCCAAATCGACGATCTGACCAATCCCTAAGCCGCAAGGCCCTCGTCCAGCAGGTTGTGTAACCGTTGCAGCGTCAGCGGCATGCCTTGCAACGCCGGCAGGGTTGTGTCGTCGATCTGGTTCAGCAAATCCCGTGACGCCGCCGCGATGGCCAGCAGATCGGCCGCGCCCCTGATGCCATCGCCCGTGCCCGCGTCCGCAATCGGTGCGCCCAATCGTTTCTCCATCCAGCGCAGATCGTCCGATCCGCTCGCCAGAACCGGCTCGACCAGCGCAGGTGCAAATCGAAGCCGCCGCGATCCGAACGGGGACATCGCACTTGCCAGCGCTCTACTACATAACATGGTATCAGGGTTTTTTCGATCAAACTGCGCTGATCTGCGCATGGTATATAACAAGGCCGCTGTTTCCAGCATCAGGCCCCGGTTTTCGCGCCGCGGCGCTGTGAGATCCATCGCGGTTGCCTTGATACCTAGACGGTGCAGTACGTCTTGCACCACATCCCCGTTGGGAAACCTGGCCGGATCATACCGTGCAAGGTGCACAGCGTTTGCCCCGAACACCTGATCAAGCCGTTCGAACCGGTCGCGATACCTGGGCCAGAGCACCGACGGGTCAAGCGCCCCCTTGCTTACGCCTTTCAACCGTTGCAGAAAATGGCTTTCCATGAACGAGATCGGCGCGCGGACATAGGCCTGCACCTGGATTTCCCGAGCCCATGGCAACAGCACATCCCTAAATCGTGACAGGGCCTCGCGGTCCATCGGGGAGGATAGGGCCTCGGCCGAAATCAGCAGCGCCGTTTTTGCCGTGTCCTCGGTGGCTGCGGTCATTCTTGTGGCAAACAAATGGGTTAGATATGCTTTTCGGGCGGCAACATCAGATGCAGTGCGGCCATGTAGCCAGTTGCTCATGTGTTCAATGGCGTCCAACCGGAACAGCGTGACATAGGCGCCCGAGAAGTTTGTCGAATCCATCCGCAAGTAGCCGCACAGCCCATCTTTCATTCGCAACTCGGCCTCCGACAGAGCCCTTTGGATGGAGGTGGTGCCAGTCTTGTGCATGCCCGCATGTAAAAGTATCGTCAGTCGCCCCTTGCCTGTCGCTGACATGTGGTGAACCACCTTCCCTTTGAAGCTGCAGTGATTATCCTGCCAGATGAACACGGACCGGTCGAGGGGCACCGATAAATGAGGAATGAATGCAAGTCATCATCCACATAGGCATCGAGAAGACCGGAACGACGACGATACAGACATTTCTACAAGCAAATCGGGAGCGATTGCAGGCAAGAGGTGTGTATTTTTCACAGGTTCTGGGCCAGCCATCGCAGCGCTACCTTGCCATCATGGCCCGCGATGTTCCGGAGGCCGATCGCCTGTTTGATCGGTTCGGCATTGTCGGCGACGATTTGCGTCGGCAAACGGTTGCAGATTGGCGGGCCGAGTGGGACAGGGAAATTGACCAAAAAACAGGCAACATTTGCCTGATCTCGTCCGAGCATCTTCAATCAAGTCTGCGCTATGACAGTGAAATTGACCGATTGGCAGAAATGCTGCGGGCCCGGTTCACCGGCGAATTTCGCGTCATCGTCTACATTCGGGACCAGTTGGATCAGGCGCTGTCAGCCCGGTCAACGGCGATGAAAAGTGGAAGTAGTACTTATGATATCAAGCCGCCGCAAAGGTATCCGGGGCTGGACTTTCGCGTTATGGTCGAAAGATGGGGCCGGGTGTTCGGCGAGGCAGCACTTTCGGTGCGCCTGTTCGATTCGCAGACCTGGCCGGATGGCGACCTGATCTCTGACTTCATGGCCGCTTGCAATCTTGATATCGGCGGGCTTGATCGCCCTGCAACGGGCCGAAATCAACGGTTGGATGCGTTGGGCCAGCGGGTTTTGCGCCACTTCAATCTGCGCGTGTCCGAGTTTCCGGCGCGGGACCAGATGATCCTGCGGGCCGGGTTGATCGCCTTTGCCGAGCAGCATTTCGTCGATGGTCCCGATGCCGGTGTCAGCGCGGACTTGATCGATGAATTCCGGGAGCATTTCGCGGCTTCGAACGAATGGGTGCGGGCGCGGTATTTTCCGTCGCGAAAACAGCTATTTGCACCTTGTTCCTACCCAGCGCCGATGTCGGCGGAAGCCGATCAGGAAACCGAACGGATGATCCGCGCCTTTGTCGAAAACTGGATCGCGCAGAACGCATGAGGTCCCCGATCTGCGGGCTGGGCTGGGCATGAGCACTGCTCGCTTGGGCGTTGCCGAAAAATTCGGGGCACTACCAGTTGCCACGAAACGTGGCGCCGGCGAATACCGACTATTCCCGAACACACCTATGGTATTCCATACTTGACATCGCTTTCGATGCACTCAATGCAGGTTTCAACTTTGCAATATTCCTCCTTGAGTTGAATTACAGTATTTGGTCATTAACCTTTTTTGTTTGACTCCCGGCGTTTCCAGAGGCAAAGATCTGCGCAGTTACAAATCGTTTGTGATATGTCTTTGTACTGGTTTGATTGATACGGATTTCTCGTTATCTGGGGGGATGCGAGTGGGCATTGTCATCGTTTGCCATATTGCGCTGTTCCGGGCTATGCTGTCCTCTGTATGTGGAACTGCTGGCTTTCCGGTATTGCAAGCATGTGAAAGTGTTGACGATATCGACACGTTCGAAAATTGCAATGTGATCGTGCTGCATGTGGCCAAGGACAGTCGGGGCGTCGAAAGGGACGTTGTACAACTGCGGTCCCAGTCGCCGTCCGTGCCGATTGCGCTGATTGCGCCTGACGCAATGGCGGGTCGATTGCAGAGCGAGCTTGGGGCAATGGTTGCCGCCATCATCCCGGAAAGCGTCACGGCACTTGACCTGTTCACGTCGTCGCTGAAGATGGTGGCGAACGGATATCGGCTCATGCCGGGCCATGCGGCGACGACGGGCAACCGGTATGATGATGCCGGGCCCCGGCGAACCACGGCAACAGCACCGATAAAGACAGACCTTCTGTCAAAACGCGAGGTTGCGATTATGTCCCGGCTGTGTGACGGCTTGCCGAACAAGACGATCGCGACAGAACTGGGCATCAGCGAGGGTACGGTGAAGGTCCACCTGCGGACGATTTTCCGCAAGACCGGGGTCAATAACCGCACGCAGGCCGCGCTTTGGGGGACGGGCAGACGCTGATTGGCAGCATCTGGCCAAATGGCTGTCAGACATAAAGCACAGCCGGATTTTACGGGCAGTTTTCGCGGGATTGATAAGATGGCTGAATTGTATCAGGTGCGCGATGTTCAGGCCCGGTTTGGGACTGTAAAGGGGTTGCGGTCCCCTAGTTTGGCGGTGCGGCTGACCGTGCTGGACCCGGATGATCTCCAACAGACGCTTTTGCGCGCCGTGGGGATGTTGACAGCCGTTCTGCCACCGTCGTCCGCGGGCTTGCGCCAACTGGTTGACGGGTTGCAGACCAACAATCGGATGGACCCTGAAGGATCGACCGTACTTACCCTGGGCACCGTGGTGCAGTGGATCATCGGCGCCGCCGGCGTCCCGGTCACCGAAATGCCGAAAGTATTCCGTCTGTCGCAGAAACCTTCCGCCAGCCTGCCCTCCGGACTGCCCGCCCCACAGACCGGGGTGGAATGGGCCTGTTACATTCCCGCCCATTCGATGCCGGCCACCCGCATGGCGTTCGATTGGCTGGCGGCGGCCCTGCGCAAGTTGCCGCAACAGACCGGCTATGTGAATGGCAACGGAAATGGCGTGACAGCATTGGCTGGGCTTGACGCGCTGCTGGCCGATCTTGCGGCGCTGGTGCCGCCGGGGGTGAACACACGCCAGTTCCTGACGGCGGCGCAACAACTGGATATTCCGGCGATCCCGCGGGCAGGGGGGATTTGGCAATATGGTATGGGTCGGCATGGCCGGCTGATGCTCAGCAGCCTGACCGACCGGACGCCGTCGATCGGCGTGAAACTGGCCCGATCGAAATCGGTTACCAACGCCTTCCTGCGCGAAGCCGGACTGCCGGTACCCGATCAGGTCCGCGTCGCCAACGCGGATGATGCCGTCGCGGCGGCCGAACGGATGGGCTATCCGGTGGTGATCAAACCCGCCGCTCTGGATGGCGGCCAAGGCGTGGCGGCCGGCCTGATGTCCGCGACGTCCGTACGCCGCGCGTGGGGCCGGGCGACCGCAGTGTCCGATGACATTCTGCTGGAACGCCATGTCCCGGGCAGCGATTTCCGGGTGAACGTGTTCGAAGGCGAGGTGATGTTCGCTGTCGAACGTATCCCCGGCGGAGTCACCGGTGACGGACAAAGCAGCGTGCAACAGTTGATCGAGGCGGAAAACCGCGATCCGCGGCGCCGGACCGAACGCTGGTCGCAGATGGTGCCGTTGGTGGTGAACGACGAGGCGACCGAACTGTTGGCCGAACAGGGTCTTGCACTTGCGGACATTCCCGTGGCCGGACGCCGGGTGCGCCTGCGCCGCACCGCGAACGTGTCGCGCGGCGGCACGACGCGCCCGGTGATGGACGAGATCCATGTTGAAAACCGCCGTCTTGCGGTCCGGGCGGCGTCGGCGCTGCGGCTGGATCTGGCGGGCATCGACCTGTTGATGCCGGATATCAGCCGGCCTTGGCACGAACAGGGCGGGGTGATCTGCGAGGTCAATGCCCAAGTGCAGATGGGCCTGACTTATCCGCAGATATTCGGCAAGATCCTTGAGAGTTTCATGCAGGGGCGCGGGGCGCAGGGCACCGGCCGGGTGCCGATCGTGGTCTGCGTCACCGGGCCGGACGAAACAGCGCTGGTGCCGTCGCTGGCCCGGGCCATCGCCGCGACCGGCTTGACGCCGG
>JBGSJU010000492.1:0-12502 GCA_041741655.1 Rhodobacterales bacterium | reverse complement strand
GGTCGCTGCATTTCTGGGCCGGGAGCGCCAGCAGCTGGCAGCCTTGCGCCGCATCTTGCGGCAACGCGCGGCGTCGGGTCACGTCAGGCGGGTGCACGGCGACCTGCATTTGCGCAATCTCTTGCTGATCGACGGGCAGCCCGTGCTGTTCGATGCGCTGGAGTTCGATGAGCGGCTTGCAACCTGCGACGTGCTTTATGATCTCGGGTTCCTCCTGATGGACCTGTGCCACCGTGGGCTTGCGCGGCAGGCCAATATCGCGATGACCGCTTATCTGCTGGCGGCGGCGGGCACCGAGGATACCGGACTGGCCGCGCTGCCATTGTTCATGTCAACCCGTGCAGCCATTCGGGCGATGGTCCTGATGCAGACGGATCAGGCGACGGGCCAGACCGGGGCGTCCACCGGCGACGCAAGGCTGTATCTGATGCAGGCGGTCGGGTATCTGGACACCACAACGGCGGTGCTGATCGCCGTGGGCGGGATGTCCGGAACCGGCAAGACGGTGCTGGCGCGCGATCTTGCGGCAGACATCGGGCCCTGCCCGGGCGCGGTGCATCTGCGCACGGACACCGAACGCAAGGTGCAGGCAAGCCAGATCGACTATGCGCCAGCCGCGCGCCATGCGATTTACGACCGGATGTTCGCCCGGGCGGCAGACCTGCTGGCGGCGGGCCGCAGCGTCATGCTTGATGGCACGTTTCTGGATCCGTCGCAGCGCGCCGCTGTGGGCGCGCTTGCCGCGCGTTTTGGCGTCGGCTTTCACGGCCTCTGGCTGACCGCCCCCCGATCTGTTCTTGTCGAACGGGTCGGGTCGCGTCGGGGTGATGCGTCAGATGCCGATGCCGCCGTGGTGCAGGCGCAGATCATGTCAGCCGGCGCCGCCACGCCGGATCATCCTTGGGTGGTGATCGATGCTGGCGGGACCAGCAGTCAGACAAGGGCCACGGCGCGCGTGGCCCTTGACAGCGTGCTTCGCCCCCCGGCAAGCGAAGAACGATAGACTCAGGCCGTTTTGACCGCGATCTTGCGTTCGTCCTTGATGGCGGCTGCCGACTTTGGCAGGGCAATCTTCAGGATGCCCTTGTCGAAACGGGCTTCGATCTTGTCCGGATCGACATCGGCAGGCACCCGAAAGGACCGCTGGAACGCCCCAAAGCTGCGTTCACGCAGATGATAGTCGTCTTCATCCTCGACGCGCTCGGAGGACTTTTCGCCCTTGATCGTCACCATGCCATTCGACAGCTTGACCTCGATCTGGTCCTCGGTCAGCCCCGGCAATTCGGCCTGCAACTCGTAGCCGCCATTGCGCTCGACCAGATCCACCGGCGGCATCGCGACGGCGAATTCGGGCCACGGATGGGCGATCATGGCCGCCTTGCGCGGCCACGAACGCCGAAGATCGGGCCAATCGAAATCGGCCATCAGACGGTCGATCTGATGGCGCAGCGACCGGATCGGCTCCCAATCCGGCGCATGTGCCGCAACGGGTCGCGCGGGGTCACGCTTTACGTCGATTTCGTTTTTCTTCTGGGCCATCTTGCAGGTTCTCCTTTGGAAAGTTCAGGATGGCACCACGATGACCAAAGCACGCCCGCTGATCATTGACTGGCGTCAACGGGGTTGATCATCGGCCACAAAAACAGACCGAACACTCAGACCCCAGTGCTTGCAGGCCAGTGAGGCGATCGAGCCGCTTGGCGATGCCACAGGACATTTTCTCGAAAAGGCCCTCGATCCGTCCAAGGGTGATCAACCGGTTCAGATCCAGTAGTCTGAAATGCGCCGGATCCTTGATCTCGATGACGCCGGTTTCGGACAGCTTGTGAACGATCCTGCTGATCGTTTCCACCGTAGTGGCCAGCAGGTCCGCAATGTCCTTTCTGGGAAGCAGCACAGACAGCACCCCGGACCCATCAGGCAGCGGTTGATAGGGCATGAATTTGCTGGACAGTGCCAGAAAGGCGCAAAGCCGTTCCTCCGGGCCCAATGCACCCAGCGACCAGGTCAGCCAATGCAGCCGGTCAAGCTGATCCTGCTTTTGCCGGAAGAGGTCTGCCCGCAAGTCATCGCTTTGGGTCAACAGGGCATCGAATTTGCGCCGGTCAATGCGGCACAGGCTGCCTTGCGTCACGGTTTCGACGCTGACCCCCTCGTGGAACTCGCCCGCGATGCCGACGATTTCCCCGGGCAGGAAAAGCGACAGGATCTGGCGGCGACCATCAAAGGAGTAGCGTTGCAGACGCAGGATCCCCGTTCTGATGAACCACACATCGTTGCTGAGCGTGCCACCGGCCACGAATTCGCTGTCGGGCGCCCGGTCCACACGATTTGCGGCATCGCCACAGATCATTGTCTTGCCAAAGGGCAGGCTGCACAACACGCCACTGAATTTCCGGTGGTCCGGCGGGCTGATCTTGGCAAAAGCCCGGATTGTTCCCGGGCCGATCGCGACAGGTCGTTGTTGCATCACTCCCCCCGAAGTCACGTCCACACGAATCAACCCCAAGCTTGGTCTGATCACTCGTCACGGGCATCAACGGAAGCGCATTTGCGGCGCCGGGCGATTCCACTTGGGACGTTAACGCATGATGAATTGGCCGGATCATGGGATGCATTGATCGGTGTCAACATCAGCACGACTATTTTGTGGGCAGTATCAAAGCTGAAAAGTTGGGGGAGCGGCGCGATTTCGCGAGGCCGCGCTTTGTCCATTTCGCGCGGGGTTTCGGAAATGCCAGAGCCGTTGATGACAGCGCGCGCGCTGAAGGCCGCCCTTGGCAACGGCCATGGCCTGCTGGAAAAGCTGCTCGACACCCTGCCGCCCGAAGTGACCGACGCGCTTTTGTCTCATGCGGCCCTGCGGGACATCACGGCGGGTGAAACAATCGTCGAGCGTGGCGCACAGTCTGCTGATGTCGGTTACGTGCTGGCGGGAACACTTGCCATGGTCCAGATTTTTGACGACGGCAAGAAACACATCGTCGGGCTTCTGGTTCCGACCGATATCTACGGCCGCCTGTTCAACGGCGCGTCGAATTACCGGATCGAGGCTTTGTCGGATGCACGGATCCTGTCCTTTCCGCACGCCGCCTTCGAAGAGGTGATCTGCGGGCATCTGGAAACAGAAAGGCTGTTTCTGGGGCATCTGCTTGACGAAGTGGATGCGGCCAGAGAATGGCTGCTGCTGATCAGCGGCCGCACCGCCCTCAACCGACTTGCATCTTTCCTGATGATCCTTATGCGGCGGTCAAAGTTCAAAGAGCCGGGCCGGTTGGCCGTCGTGCATGTTCCGCTGTCACGCAAGGATCTGGCGCATTATCTGGGTGCCAGACCTGAAACCCTCAGCCGCGGTTTCCACGCGCTTGAAACCAAGGGCATCATCCGTATTGTCGACCCCGCCCACTTCGAGATCCTTGACGAAGGCGCATTGATCCAAGCCGCCGGCGTTGATCTGACTGTCGAGGACGACAAGCACCGCAAAACCGTCTGACCAGCCGCGCCAATTGGTTCAGCCTCGGCGGTCTGGCGATGTCCTTAGCCGACCGACACCGCCCGGATGCGGTGTCGGCAGACTTCATCCCACACGCGGAGTACGCCGTGCGCGACCCGACACGGGCCTATTCCTGAATCGACTGGATATAAAGCGCGAGTTCCAGAACCCGCCCGCGCGCAATTGCCTCTGCGCCAAGCAAGGCATTCTCGCTGGTTGTGGCTGCGCGAAAACGGTTGCCAAACACGGGCATCGGATTGCCATGACCCCGGATCACCGCGCGCCCATCAATCGACTGGATGATGCGGAGCATTGGAAAGACGCCGTCATTGCGTTTCGTTATTCCCGTCAGATCCGGCACGCCCTCCTTGAACATCACCGCAATTTCGCCGTTCCCGTCGCCGGCTTCGCCATGACACGCCGCGCAGGACGCAAGGTATTCATCACGACCGGCCGCGAATTCCTTGTCCGCATCCTGCGCCAGAACTGTGCTCGCCACCAGAATGCCGGTCACCACCAGAATTACGTATTTGAACATTGCTCTCCCTTTCCCGAAATGTCGCCAGCCTTCCCGCGTGGTGACGATTGCACGCTACCGATTGGCCAGACCTGTGCATTGACGAAGCGCAACGGAACGCGCGCAGCCCGTTTCATTTGCGGTCTGATTCCGTTGCGGCCCGGCTTTTCATCAGTTGACGGTCAATCTTGACGTCGACCGGTTGCCGCGTCATGGTGGATATGCCTTGGCCTCGCAGGAGGAACCATGTGGATTGCGCTTTTCAAAAGCTTTCTGCGCGGCCTGATCCGCGAGGGTGATCTTGCGGTCAGCATCGGCGACAGCCCCGAAATCACCTTTGGCAACGGTCAGGGGCCGAAGGTCACTATGCGCGTCAAGGATCATGCCACGGTGCGGCGTCTGTTGCTGGACCCCGAACTGGCGTTGGGGGAAGCCTACATGGCCGGGACGCTTGCGATTGCGGGCGATGATGTGCAGGGCCTTTTGGGACTGATTGTCCGCAATCGGGGGCAATCGAGGGCTTTGGGGACCCCGGCGCGCCTGATGGCCGGCTTGCGCCACATTCGGCGCGGGCTGGATCAGGCCAATCCCGAAGCTTGGGCGCGCCGCAATGTGGCGCATCACTATGACCTGACACCGGCGATCTACGACCTGTTTCTGGACGCGGACCGGCAGTATTCCTGCGCCTATTTCACGGATGACACCCTGTCTCTTGACGCGGCGCAAGCCGCCAAGAAGGCCCATATCGCCCGCAAGCTGCTGATCTCTCCGGGGATGCGGGTCCTTGATATCGGCTGTGGCTGGGGCGGGCTTGCCCTGACGCTGGCCCGCGATCACGGGGCGCAGGTGACCGGCATCACCCTGTCGCAAGAGCAACTGGCCGTCGCCCGCGCGCGCGCGAAAACAGCAGGACTGGCCGACCGCGTCGCCTTTGAACTTATCGACTACCGGGCCCTGACAGGGCAGTTCGACCGGATCGTGTCGGTGGGCATGTTCGAACATGTCGGAGCCCCGAACTTTGCGGCGTTCTTCAGGGTGGTGCGTGACCGCCTTGTCGAGGATGGCGTGGCGCTGATCCATACCATCGGACGCACGGCCCCGCCGAAGGCGACAAACCCATGGCTTGCCAGATACATCTTTCCGGGCGGCTATATCCCGTCGCTGTCCGAAGTTGCCGAGGCAATTCAGGCTAGCGGGTTACGGATCGGGGATATCGAGTGTCTGCGTCTGCATTACGCCATGACGCTGCGGTGCTGGTTCGACCGCTTCAGCGCCAAGGCAGATGTCGCGGCGGCGCTGAAGGATCAGCGTTTCGTGCGGATGTGGCGCTACTATCTGGCGGCATCGGAGCAGACGTTCCGGCATGGTCCGCAGGATGTGTTCCAGTTCCAACTGTGCCGAAAGGTGGACGCCGTGCCGATCACTCGCGATTACCTTTACGCGCCCGCCGGGCAACGCCTTGCACAGGCGGCAGAGTAATCGGCGCGGCGATACCACCCCGCCTGCCCGTTTTCGACGCGCTGATATTGTTCGCCGATGGCGTTACAGGGGCCCATTAAAGGGGCACGTCATCGTACCGGCGCGCGGTTGGCGTCGGCGTCAGCCCCGCCGCCTGCGCTTTGCTCATCAGGTCCAGCATCTTGGCCGCTTCGGCGGTATATTGTTCCTGCGCGGCGGTAAAGAAATCGGCCTGAACCTTTTGCATCTGATCCAGACTGGTGCAGGTCATCATCGCTTGTTGCGTCTTGATGTCCTGTTGCAGCCGATCCCAGACGAACCGGACTGCTTCGGTCCCGATCTCCATCCAGGCCTGAATGACAACCGGACCGACCGGCACGGGCAAGTTCAGTCCCGGCAGCACGGACTTCGTTGTTTCAGGCGGGCTTTGGGGCGTCGGTTTCTTGTCTGGCATTGGATTTCCCTTTCTAGGTTGTTGCCCGTGTTGTTGCCTTCGGGGCAAGGGACGGATTGTCCGGATTTGCTGTTCGCGGCGCTGTAACGCCTGCCTTGCAACCAGACGCGCCGCACGCGGTGCTGGGGCGCGACGGGCGGGCCCTGTCGCCCATCGCAATTGCCGACGGATATGCAGGCGCGCCCGACATCACATCCACAGATCGCGCAGCGGTTTGCGCATGGCCCAAGCCACCTGATGATACTCTCCCGGACTGATCTGGCGCCGGAGCAGCGAAAAAACCGCCGCCACCGCCACGCCAGGCTCGGCGATGGGATCATTCACAAAGCGCGTCGTCACACGGGCCAGAAAATCATCCAGCGTTCGCTCTTTGGCCGGTGTTCTCGATGGAACCCATCCCTCGAAGAAAATCCCCCGGATCAGGACCGGCAACTGCGCGGACAGGTCGGCCGCCTCGTCCACCGTCAGGAAATCGCGCACCGCATGCAATGTTTCGCGCAGCAAGGAATAGGCCCGGCCACGGTCCGGCCAGCCCAGATCCTCTTGCAGCAGGTTCAACCATTCGGCCACCACCTGCGGCGCGTGATCTATCGTGCCAAGGCCGGTAATCTTCATCTTGCGTCCTTTCAAAACGGTGCGCCCGGCTGCATCGGATCGGTGAGCCGATGATGCCCACGTGAAAGGCAGACGACGTCAGTATGGCGTCATTCTCCACTCCGTCAACTTGTCCTGCATTGATGACCGTCAACGCACCTTGGAACGAAACGGGCGCTCATTTCCGGCACGGCCGGGCGGGATCTTTACGCTGTGCGCTCATCCGCGCAAACCGGCCCCGATAACCAGATGGGCACATACCGGATGCGGCCGATCTTGCCGGCGACCCGCTGCGCGACTGCCCGACGCCACGTTTGCCGAAAAGCTGGCGTTGTCGTGCGAATGGAAAGGATGGTGGCAACCCAAAAGCACACGTCGGCGCATGCTCCGGTGATCCGCTGGCCGCCTTCGACGTGCCGCACAAGGTGCTGATCCGGCCCGCGTGGCCGAGCCGTCCGTTCTGCGAAAGCGCCTTTCAAAAGCACGAATGCCCGGTGCGAACACCGGGCATTCGTCAGTTCAGGTCCGGCAAGCTCAGGCTTTCGGCATCAGCACGGCATCGATGACGTGGATCACGCCATTAGTGCATGCGATGTCGGCCGTCACCACTTTGGCGCCGTTGACGATCACGCCGTTGGTGGCATCGACATGCAGAGCCTGACCGTTCACGGTGGCGGGCTCCAGTTTCTTGCCGGCAATGTCTGCCGCCATGACTTTGCCCGCCATCACGTGGTAGGTCACGATCGCGGCGAGTTTTGCCTTGTTCTCGGGCTTGACCAGATCGTCGACCGTGCCGGCCGGCAGTTTGGCGAAGGCGTCATCGCTGGGCGCGAAGACGGTAAACGGTCCTGCACCCTTCAACGTTGCGCCAAGGTCAGCGGCGGTGACCGCTGCGACCAGTGTCTTGAAGGTACCTGCAGAGACGGCGGTGTCGACGATGTCGTGGAGTGTTGTTGACATTGGAAAAAGTTCCCTTTGGTTGGAAGAAAGCGCAAAGAATGACGTCCTTCAGCGGTTCGCGGGCGCCGCGAACCGTCTGGACTTCGTGTTGGGGTCTGCCATGAAGAGTCCGGATAGGCCAAGCGCAGCACATCTTTCCTCTACCCACCACCTAGCGCCCGAATGGCGCGCTGCAACGGGCAGTTCACCACCAAGGCAAAGAAACCGGTGCCGGGTGTTAATCCGTCATTTCTGCAGCACGTAAGTGCCCGGTGCCGGACAAAGCGGCGCCAGACCGGCGTCACTGGCCCCCATGGTTGGCGGGGGGACAAGGCTTGCGGTGCTTTTGCGGTTCAACCACGCGAACCATTCCGGCCACCATGAACCCTCTTTCGGCGCATGGTTGCGGGCCCAGGTTTCCGGATCGACATAGCGGTCATCGCGTGTCCGGCAGCCGACCCGGTAATGGCGACGCGGATGGCCCGGAGGGCTCAGGATGCCACCGTTATGGCCACCGCTGGTCAACGCGAACGTCAGTTCGGACCCGGTGAACAGCGCCGCCTTGTAGACCGACCGCCAGGGCGCGATGTGATCGCTTTCCGTGCCAAGCACGAAGAACGGCACCTTGATGTCACGCAGCGCGATGACTTCGCCGTCAACGGCGAAACGTCCCGCCGTCAGCCGATTTTCCATGAACAACCCGCGCAGATAATCCGAATGCATCCGGCTGGGCATGCGCGTTGCATCGGCGTTCCAGACCCCGATATCGAAATCGGGTTCGTCTTCGGCAAGGAAATACCGCCGGACCGCGTGTGACCAGACCAGATCCGACGCGTTCAGCGCCCGAAATGCCCCGCTCATCTGCTTCTGGTCCAGAAACCCCTGATCCCACATCATGTCTTCCAGAAATGCGATCTGGCTGTGGTCGATGAACAGCGACAACTCGCCGGCCTCGACGAAATCTGTCTGGGCGGCCAGCAATGTGATCGACGCCAGCCGGTCATCCTTATTGCGCGCCATTGTCGCCGCCGCGATCGACAGGATCGTGCCACCCAGACAATAGCCGCAAGCGTGCACCTTTGCCTTGGGCACGATCCTTGTCACGGCGTCCAGTGCCGCCATCACGCCGCGTTTGTGGTAATCATCCAGCGAAACATCGTGCTGGTCGGCGGTCGGGTTGCACCAGGACATCGCGAACACCGTGAACCCCTGCGCGACAAGGTGGCGGATCAACGAGTTGGTCTGGCTCAGATCGAGAATGTAGTACTTCATGATCCAGGCCGGCACGATCAGGATCGGTTCTGCCCGGACAGACTGCGTTTGGGGCGCGTACTGGATCAGTTCGAAAAGATCATTCCGGAACACGACCTGACCGGGCGTGCAGGCAAGATTTCGGCCAACCTCAAAGCTGGATTGCGGGTCTGCCGCGCTGCCGGTGGCTTTCTCCAGCAGGTCAGCGGCGAGGTTCCTGGCGCCCACGGTCAGGTTCTGCCCCGCGGATTGAACCGTCTTTTCAATGATTTCGGGGTTGGTCAGCGGATAGTTCGATGGTGAGAACATGTTGATCATCTGCTCTACCATAAAGCCGACCCGCCGCGCATTCTTCGGTTGCATCCCGCGGATCTCGCGCGTGGCCTCGGCCCAGTATTCCTGCGTCGCGAGGAAGCCCTGCTTCCACAGCGAGAACGGCGGCGAGGCCCAGCCGGCATGGTCAAAGCGGTGGTCGTCTCTGTGCGGCTGCCAAGGCTCGCCGCCCAATCCCAGAGCAAGGCGCAGCAACCGGGCCTGGGCTTCTTGCGCATGGGTGGCAATCTGCATCTGGCGCCCCGGTGCCCGCGACAGATGCGCGACATAATCCGCCCAAGCCGCGTTGGCGGCCTGGGGCGACATCCCGCCGGTGAACCGCGCGGAAAGGGCGCGCAGGGCCCGGTCAAGCGTGACATCGGGCGCCCGCGACATCACATGTCCGTTCGGACGCTCGGCCACAGGGCGCGCTGACGGTGCGTGGTCGGGTGTCTTGCTGGTGGCGTCTTGCGGTTCCGCCGCCACAATCTTTTGTCTGTTCTGGTTCGAAGTCATCTTGCCATCCATCCCGTCACCGAAGCTGCCGATTCAAACGCAATTTGCACGATGTGATCCGAAGAAAGATGATCCATGTCAGATCATCGCGACCGTCCGGAAAATTTCATAGGGCTGCAATCCGTCTGTGGTCAGGAGTCGCTGGCCTCTTTTGCCGAATCGGGGGAAAATGCAGCGCGGGGATACGCCACGGCGCAGGCGTACGACAAGGTTTCACCGCAGACACGTCAGCACGGGAAAAAAATCAAAATGGCTCGGAAATACCTCTTTGGGGCGGCAATTGCGGTTGGCGCTGTGCTGTTGGTGCCGGGCGTTGCTGCGGCGTTGGGACGGGCGGCGCGCCCTGTGGTGCGTGCGGCACTCAAGACCGGGACAGTGGCTTACACGGAATTCCGCCATGCCGGAGCCGAGGTCTATGAACACATGGAAGACCTTGCCGCAGAACTTCGGGCCGAAATGCAGCAGGCCGCCGCTGACGAGGATCCGATCACCGCGACGGAAACCGCCAAGGGCGCGACCGACGCGCGCCGGGGCGAACGTGCGTAAGGCGCGACCAGCCGCGGCAACGCCGGTGCGGCTGGTGCGGGCGCACGAAGCGGCGGGGCGGGTTCGGCTGAGGATCGAGCCAAAGTGCAAAACCGCAGAGATGACCGCGTTGGCCGACCGTCTGGCCCGGATCGATGGGGTCGCCCATGTCTTGGCACGGCCAAATACCGGAAGCGTGATCCTGACGGTCGCGGATGATGCGGACACCGTTCTGGCGGCCATCGAAGCCGCCGGAATTGCCCGCATCGCGGCCGCGCCAAAGCCACCCCCGGTCGGTCAGGTTCTGAGCCTTGGCATGATGCAGCTTGACATGGACATCAAGAAGCACAGCGAAAACGCCTTTGATCTGCGGGCGACCCTTGTGCTGTTGCTGATGGGGGCCGCGATCATGCAGACTGTCCGTGGACAGGTCGTCGGTCCGGCATCAACGCTGGCGATGGCGGCATTCGCGATCCTCGATTCGGGCCGGCGTTAGGCCAGATCAGGCCAGATCCGCCGCCTGCGATGTGTCCTCCCAGGGCGGTGAAAGATCGTCGCGCCCCATATGGCCATAGGTTGCCAGATCCCGGAAGAACCGCCCGCCACGCGCTGCGGGAAGGCCGCGCAGGTTCAGCCGGGTCTCGAGGGCGCCGACGCCCAGATCGAAGGTGCGGCGCACCCGCTCGCCGATTTCCCGATCGTCCAGCCGGCCCGACTCGAAAGTATCGACTTCGACGCTGGCCGGAGCGCTGTCGCCCAACAGATAGGACAGTTGCACTTCACATTCCTCGGCCAGCCGCGCCGCCACCACGGATCGTGCGATCTGGCGCGCCGCATAGGATGCGATCCGGTCGATCCGCGATGGGTCCTTGCCGCTCAGCGCGGAGGTGCTTTGCCGTGCAAAGCCGCCATAGCTGTCTTCCGCGATCTTTCGCCCGGTCAGACCGGAATGCGCGCTTGGCCCGCCGGGACCCGGCCCCGGCACAAAAACGATGCGGGTGGCGTCGGGGGTTGCAAGGCTCTCGGCGCCCAGGGCGGCTCCGACGACCTCGTGCGCCAGAAAGTCCTGCACCTGCTGCGGCAACCAAGGTGCCAGAAGCCCTGCCGTGACGGCGATGGCGGCGATGTGCACCGGTCGGCGGTTCTGGAATTCGACCGCGACCTGAGACTGCAGATCGGGTCCAAGCCACGGCGCGTTGCCCGAACGACGCAGGTCGTCCAGCCTGCGGGTCAGCCGGTGGGCGGCCCAGACCGGATAGGCGAGGCATTCCGAATTGTGGGTGCAGGCATGTCCGATCGCGGTGACCATGTTCGAGGCCCGGCTCTGATCCCGCGCGAGATGTCCGTTGCCGATCACCAGATCCAGCATCACGGTGGGCTGGCTGCGGCGCTGACCGCCATAGCCGACCGCCTCGAAAACCCGCCGCGCCAGCGCTGCCGCGTCGAACTGGGGTTCGCGGTCGGTGCGCAGCGACAAAAAGATGACGTCGCTGGCGATTGCGCATTCCGCAACGACCTGAGTCTGCGCATCGGCGGCCAGACAGGCATCCACCAGCGCATCGCTGATCTGATCACAAACCTTGTCGGGGTGGCCTTCGCCCGCCGAACTGGATGTCATGACGAAGTTGCGCATCCCTGTCTCTCCACTTGATCCAATTCGATCTGAATTTCGCGCCGCAAAAGCACGCTTGCCGACGGGAAGATGGCAGCGGCAAGGGCAACGCCGGCATCGACCGGGCCGATGCGCCCGATCCCCAGCAGCCGCCCCATGCCCGGCGCCAGAAACGGCAACACGGCCAGCCCCGCCGAGATCAGAACAGCCCCGTTCAACCGCGGGTTCTGCAACAGCGCCTCTGGCCGCAGGTCACGGATGTTGCGGCGCTGGCTGACCAGCGTGTAAAGCAGTTGCCCCAGCGACAGCGACAGATAGGTCACGGATCGGGTCTGCGGGCCGGGCCCAAAGCGCGCCATGCCGTAAAGATGCGATGCAAACGCCGCGCCCGCAATCGTTGTTCCATCAATCGCCATGCGCCGGACATTGGCTTGGGTGATCATCGGTTCGTCCCGGTCGCGCGGCGGGCGTTGCATCGCATCCGGGTCGGCTTCGGCCATGGCCAGCCCGAGCCCCGGAAGAACATCGGTCACAAGGTTGATCCACAACAGTTCCAGCGGCGATTCCAACTCGCCGGGGCCATGCAGCGCCTCGGCCAGTTCCAGCAGGATTTCCGACATGTTGGTGGTGATCAGGAACTCGAGCGCACGGCCGATGTTGCGATAGACTGAACGCCCCTGCGAGATCGCATCGACCAGCGTTTCCAGATTGTCGTCGCGGATCACCACATTGGCCACATCGCGGGCCAGATCGGTGCCGCTGGCCCCCATCGCGATCCCGACGTCGGCCGCGCGCAGCGCCGGGCCGTCGTTCACCCCGTCGCCCGTCATC
>JBGSJU010000491.1:0-2560 GCA_041741655.1 Rhodobacterales bacterium | reverse complement strand
GCCCCCGCCGATCTGGTGATCGCCCGCGCGCGCGACTGGTCCGAACTGTTCGCGCGCCCGCAATCCGACCGCATCGTGGTCCGCTCCGGCCGGCAGATCGACCGCCGGCTGCCGGACTATGCCGAACTTGACCACCTGATGACCTGAGGGACCCACATGCCAGATATCGCCGCCGCCATCGCCGCCCTGTCACATCTGGAGATTGACCAGAACCCGGTTTCGGTGCGGGCGAAAAGCCGGGATTTCTTCTGGTATTCGCCGGTGCTGAAGGCGCGGCTGGACCATGTCACCGCCGATTTCGTCGTCACCCCGAAATCCGAGGCCGAGGTGATCGAGGTGCTGCGCACCTGCCATGCCCATGACGTGCCGGTGACCACGCGCGGCACCGGCACGGGCAACTATGGCCAGGCGATGCCGCTGGCGGGCGGCTGTGTGCTGCACATGCATGCCATGAACCGGGTCAAGGATATTGCGCCGGGGCGGCTGGTCGTGGAACCCGGCGCGCTGTTGAAGGATATCGACGAGGCCTGCATTGCCCATTCGGGGCAGGAACTGCGGATGTATTCCTCGACATGGTCCACCGCCACAATCGGCGGGTTCATCGCCGGCGGGTCGGGCGGCATCGGATCGGTGCGTTGGGGCGTGCTGCGCGATCTGGGCAACGTGATCCGGTTGCGCATCGTGACGATGGAGGCGGAACCGCGCGTCCTGGACCTGACGGGCGAGGAGATCCACCGTGTCAGCCATGCCTATGGCACCAACGGCATCATTACCGAACTGGAACTGCCGCTGACCACCGCCTATGACTGGGTGGGCCTGTTCGTCACGCTGGATGATTTTGCCGCCGCCAACCGCTATGCCCATGATCTGGCCTGCGAAGACGGCATCCTGTCGAAACTGATCACGGTGTTCGAAGCCCCCATCGCGCAGGATTATTTCCAGCGCGTCAGCCCGCATGTGACCCCCGGACAAGCCGTGCTGGCCCTGATGGTGGCGCCACAGGCCATGGCCGCGCTGGACACCTTCACCGTGCGTTACCCGGGCGCGCGGATCATCTACCGGTCGGATGCATCCGAGTGGGACCGCACGCCGGGGCGTGTGTTCGAATATTGCTGGAACCACACCACCTTGCGCGCGCTGAAGGTGGACCCGACCATCACCTATCTGCAAGTGGCCTATGGCACCGATGACCCGGTCGGACTGGTGGAAAAGGTGCGCGCTGCCTACGCCCCCGAGGTGTTGCAGCATATCGAGGTGATGCGCCAGGGCGGCAAGGTGACGATGGCGGGGCTGTCGATCGTGAAATTCACCACTGAAGAACGGCTGGACGCGATCATCCGCGGCCACGAGGCGATGGGTGCGATGGTGTTCAACCCGCACCGCTATACGCTGGAAGAAGGCGGGCGGCAGGCGGTGGACGCGACGCAATTGCAGTTCAAACGCGAGGCGGACCCGAAGGGCCTGTTGAACCCCGGCAAGATGATCACCTGGGACGACCCGAACTGGGGCTATGACCGGATGTATGCCTTTCCGGGGCTGCGGCCGGCGGCGGAATGATGCGCGCGCTGGTTCTTTTTGCGCATCCCTGCGACGACAGCTTTTCCGCCGCGCTGCATCGCCGCGTGGTCGATACGCTGGCGGCGCGGGGCTGGCAGGTCGATGATTGTGATCTGTATGCCGAAGGGTTCCAGCCGGTGCTGAGTGCGTCCGAACGGCGCGGTTATCACGATGTCACCACGAACACAGGCCCCGTCGCGGGGTACGTGGACCGGTTGCGCGCCGCGAATGCGCTGGTGATGGTGTTTCCGGTCTGGAATTACGGCTTTCCGGCGATCCTGAAAGGCTTCATCGACCGGGTCTATCTGCCCGGTGTGGCCTTTGCGTTGCGGGATGGCCGCGTGGTGCCGACACTGGACAACCTGCGGCGCATCGCTGCGGTGACCACCTATGGCGGCTCATGGTGGCGCAGCACGCTGGCGGGTGACCCGCCGCGCAAGGTGATGCTGCGCCAGATGCGCGCGCTGTCGCGGCCCGACCGGCTGCGGTATCTGGCGCTTTACGACATGAACCGCGCCACCGCCGCGGACCGCCAGCGGTTTCTGACCCGGGTCGGCCAAGCCATGGAGGCATTCTGAATGAAGGCGCTGGTGATCTATTGCCATCCGAAAGAGGGCAGTTTCAACGCCGCGATCCGCGATTTGGTGCTGGCAAAACTGCGCGCTGCGGGGGCCGAGGTGCGGCTGCGCGATCTTTATGCCGAAGGGTTCCAGCCGGTGCTGACCGTCGCCGAATGGGAGGGCTATCTGAACTGTCCGGACAATCGCGCGCCCGTCGATGGCCATTGCGCCGATGTGCAATGGTGCGACACGCTGATCTTTGTCTATCCGACGTGGTGGTATGGGCTGCCCGCGATGCTGAAGGGTTGGATGGACCGGGTGCTGCTGCCCGATGTGGCCTTTTTGATGCCCGATGCGGCGAACCGCACGATCCGCCCCGGCCTGCGCCATATCGAGCGGCTTGCGGTGTTCACCACCTGCGGCGCGTCGTGGTGGCTGACCAC
>JBGSJU010000490.1:0-1550 GCA_041741655.1 Rhodobacterales bacterium | reverse complement strand
CAGCATGATCAGCACGTCTACCGCCCGCAAAATGGCGGCCAGCTCCACCCGCACGACGGTTGCCGCCCCGCGGCGGTTCGTGTTCGTGTTGCTGGATAATTTCACGCTGCTGAGTTTCGCCTCGGCGCTGGAATGTCTGCGCATCGCCAACCGGATGGTGGACCGCAGCGTCTATGTCTGGATGTTGGTGGGCGAAGGCGGCGGATCGGTCAAATGTTCCGCCGGCACCGAATTTCGCGTCGATGCCGACCTGATCGAACTGGACCGCGACGATACCGTGCTGGTCTGCGGCGGCATCGATGTGCAAAAGGCCGCATCAAAGAAACTTCTGTCCTGGCTGCGCCGCGAAGCGCGCAAGGGCATGGCGCTGGGGGGCTTGTGCACCGCGTCCTATGCTCTGGCCAAGGCGGGGTTGCTGGACGGCAAGCGCGCGACGATCCACTGGGAAAATCAGGACAGCTTTCTGGAAGAATTCGATGATGTGAAGCTGACGAAATCGGTGTTCGTCGTCGATGGCAACCGGCTGTCCACCGCCGGGGGCACGTCGTCCATCGACCTCATGCTGAAACTGATCGCCGATGACCATGGCGAGGATGTCGCGAACCTTGTCGCGGACCAGCTGATCTACAACACCATCCGCACCGATCAGGACACGCAGCGCCTGTCGGTGCCGACGCGGATCGGCGTGCGGCATCCGAAACTGAGTCAGGTCATCCAGAAAATGGAAACCGCCATCGAGGAGCCGATCAGCCCGGCCATTCTGGCGCGCGACGTGGGCATGTCCACCCGGCAGCTGGAGCGGCTGTTCCGGCGCTACCTCAGCCGCAGCCCGAAACGCTATTACATGGAATTGCGGCTGCAAAAGGCCCGCAACCTGCTGATGCAGACCGACATGAGCGTGATCAACGTCGCCTTGGCCTGCGGTTTCGCCAGCCCGTCACATTTTTCCAAATGCTACCGTGCGCATTACGACACCACCCCCTACCGCGAACGCGGCAGCCACGCGGCGCGGCTGTCGATCTGATATCCCCCGCGGCGTGCAGCCTAGTTGATGCTGCGCGGCGGCGGGGCGGCGCGGACATCTTCGGGGTGGATGAAATCCATCCCCAGACTGTCGCGCAGCAGGCGTTCCAGATCGGTCAGAAACAGCGCATAAAGCGGCAGTTCACCATCGGGCGTCCAGTCCGGCACATCGTCGATCAGGCCCGATATGCTGTCCAGCACCGCATCGGCCAGATCGCTTTCGGGGTCCAGACCGGCCCAAGTCTCGCGGTCGAGTTCGGCCACCAGCGACCGCAGGCTGGCATATTGCGGCAACAACAGCCCCGCGACATAGACGAAATCGGCATGGTTCAGCCCGTTGTCTTCAGGCCTGGTGAACTTGCCGGATGGAAAGCGGATGAAAGGCGCGTTGCCTTCGACCGGGTCCAGCGTGACGATGGCGCGGCCCGCCAGATCGCGGTCAAGGAAGTTATAGGCGCCGGGCGCCAGCACGAACACCACCGCCGCCGCCGCCGCGATGGCCGGGTCCAGTCCCGCAAAGGACAGTC
>JBGSJU010000489.1:0-2278 GCA_041741655.1 Rhodobacterales bacterium | reverse complement strand
GCCGCGCCTGCGCGGGTTGGTGCGTGTCGGCGAACGTCGCTGGGACGTCGTGCTGGACCGGGGCCAGCGCATCCTGTTGCCGGAACAGGCGCCGGAACAGGCGCTGGAACGCGCCGTGGCAATGGATCAGGCCAAGGATCTGTTGGGCCGCGACGTCGCGGCGGTGGATTTGCGGGTGCCCGAACGGCTGACGGTGCGGATGGGGCAACCTGCCGCCGACGCGTGGTGGGAATCGAAGGCGGTTTTGTTGGGGGGCGGAAACTGATGATCGAACTGTACCAGTCGCAGCGCGCGATGCGGAACATGCGCAAGGTTGCGATGCAGCGGGGCGTTGTGGCGATTCTGGATGTCGGATCGTCAAAGATCGCCTGTCTGGTGTTGCGGTTCGATGGCGGGGCCAGCCCGGAAGGTGATGGAGTCGGCTCTCTGGCGGGCCAAGCCGGGTTTCGGGTGATCGGCGCGGCCACCACCCGCTCGCGCGGGGTGAAATTCGGCGAAATCCACGCCATGCAGGAAACCGAACGCGCCATCCGCACCGCGTTGCAGGCGGCGCAAAAGATGGCGAATATCCGGGTGGATCATGTGGTCGCCTGTTTCGCCGGGGCCGAACCGCGCAGTTATGGCGTGGCGGGTGCGGTCGATCTGGAAGGCCATATCGTCACCGAACAGGATGTCAGCCGCGTGCTGTCGGCCTGCGACGTGCCCGATTTCGGGGATGGGCGCGAGGTGCTGCATGCCCAGCCGGTGAATTTCGCGCTGGATCACCGGTCCGGTCTGGAAGACCCGCGTGGCCAGATGGGCCAGCGGCTGGCCACCGACATGCACATGCTGACGGTAGACGGCGTGGCGATCCAGAATCTGGCGCATTGCGTCAAACGCTGTGATCTGGAACTCGCGGGCATCGCATCATCGGCCTATGTGTCGGGCATCGCGTCGCTGGTCGAGGATGAACAGGAACTGGGCGCGGCCTGCATCGACATGGGGGGCGGGTCCACCGGCATTTCGATCTTCATGAAGCGGCACATGATCTATGCCGATGCGGTACGCATGGGTGGCGATCACGTTACCAACGACATTTCGATGGGCCTGTCAGTGTCGCAGACCACCGCCGAACGGATCAAGACGTTTTACGGCGGCGTCGTCGCCACCGGCATGGATGACCGCGAGGCGATCGAGATCGGCGGCGAAACCGGCGACTGGGAACATGACCGCCGCACCGTCAGCCGCGCCGAACTGATCGGCATCATGAAACCCCGGATCGAGGAGATCCTCGAAGAGGTGCGCGCGCGGCTGGATGCGGCCGGGTTCGACCATCTGCCCAGCCAGCAGATCGTGCTGACCGGCGGTGGCAGCCAGATCCCCGGCCTTGACGGCCTGGCCAGCCGCATTC
Organism: Rhodobacterales bacterium; assembly: GCA_041741655.1. Classification (GTDB taxonomy): domain Bacteria; phylum Pseudomonadota; class Alphaproteobacteria; order Rhodobacterales; family Rhodobacteraceae; genus UBA9554. The sequence continues at coordinate 888 of JBGSJU010000489.1, read as the reverse complement.
TGGGTCATCAGGTGCGTCTGGGCCGTCCGTTGCGGGTGCATGGCCTGCCGCAGGCGGCCACAGGCCCGGGATTCGCCAGCGCGGTCGGGCTGTGCCTGTTCACTGCGCATCCGCAGGACGAATGGTGGGATTTCGAAATTCCGGTCGATCGGTTGCCCGCGCGCAGCCTGCGCCGCGCGATGAAATGGTTCAAGGATAACTGGTAAACGCAAGATGTCGGCATGTCGGCAAAATCCCGCGTCAAATGGACTTGCAAATGCCACATTTAGTGTATTGCGCGCGCTTTTTCGCGTGACGAAACCGGCGCAATCGGTCAGAATGACGCAGAATTAGCATAAAAACCTCCGCGGCGGCGGATCATAACTCAGGCGGATGACACCATGGCACTCAACCTTTCCTTACCCGGTCAGAACGAACTCAAGCCCCGGATCATCGTGTTTGGGGTTGGTGGCGCAGGCGGCAATGCCGTAAACAACATGATCGTCAAGGAGTTGACGGGATGTGATTTCGTGGTGGCCAACACCGACGCGCAGGCGCTGGCGCAGTCCCGTGCCGAATGCCGGATCCAGTTGGGCGTGAAAGTGACCGAAGGTCTGGGCGCGGGCGCCAAGGCCACCGTCGGTGCCGCCGCCGCCGAGGAAAGCATCGAACAGATTGTCGATCATCTGGCCGGCGCGCACATGTGCTTCATCACAGCCGGTATGGGCGGTGGCACGGGCACGGGTGCCGCACCCATCATAGCCAGGGCTGCCAAGGAAATGAACGTCCTCAGCCTCGAACAGTGCTGCCCGCTTAACCCCCTTGGCTGACGTGCCGCTCTTGATTCATCCCGTTTTTATTTTGTTAGATAAGAAAGTTCGTTGGAGGAACTTCAAAACTGACGCTTCT
>JBGSJU010000488.1:0-3127 GCA_041741655.1 Rhodobacterales bacterium | reverse complement strand
GAACTGCGCGAACTCCGCGCCGGGGGTCACGGTGCAGCGCATCAGCACCGGCGCGCCGGAGGTGTTGCGAAACCCGTGCACGGTGCCGGGGCGGACGGTTACCCATTCACCGGCCGCCAGAATGCGATCTGTCTTGCCGATGCGAAAAGCCACCGTGCCCTCCAGAACCATGAATGTCTCGGTCAGCCGCGTATGACGGTGCGGCGGGCTGCCGGCGGCTCCGGCCGCCAGCCGCATCGTGAACTGCAACGGATCGGCAGGCGCCGCGGGAAGTGGCGCGTGAAGGGTGATCTTGTCCCCGGTCACCGGGTTCAGAAGCAGGATGTCAGTCATGGTGAACCTTTTGTCACTGTATGGTGACTTATGTAGATCACCGGGCAGTGATATGTCAAGTCACCGATCAGAGACATTTTTGCACAGCGCCGTTGCACCAATGCGGTGATCGCGCTATCACCTGTCAGTGACATTTCCGGAGGCTGGTATGGACCCCGACACCCCCACCCCGGACACCCCCGGCGACCGAGGGGCCGCCAAGACCCGCAGCCGTGACCGGGCCGCGACCGAACGGGCCATTCTGGACGCCGCGCAAACGATCCTGACGCAGCAAGGCGCGTCCGGGTTCGGGGTGAATGCCGTGGCCCGCGCCGCCCGAGTCGACAAGCAACTGATCTACCGCTACTATGGCGGGCTGGACGGGTTGCTGGAGGCGCTTGGCGACCGCATTGCGCTGTGGTGGCAGGACAAACTGCTGGACGGCGCGCCGGATACGCCGCCACATAGCTACGGCGCGCTGATGACCGCGCTGGCGCTGCGGTTGCTGCACCTGATGCGGACCGAACCTTTGGCGATGCAAAGCGCCCTGTGGGAGCTTACGGATTCAACCGGCCTTGTCCGGACCTTGACCGCGTCGCGTGGCCGGGCGTTGGGTCTGTGGATGGCACAGGCGCGCGGCACCCTGCAACCACCCGACGGAGTCGATGCCGCCGCGGTCAATGCGGTGATCGTCGCGGCGATCAGCTACATGGTGCTGGCCAGCCGCACATCAAACACGGTCATCGGGCTTGCGGCCGATGACGCTGCAACATGGGGGCGGATCGAAACCGCCATCTGCGGGATCATCCGCAGCACCTACGGCCCGTGACCGGGTCAAGCCCGGCACACAACCTTGTTCCATCGGCGGCCTGGGTCAGGCCGCGTCGGCGCGGGCCAGTGGCGGGGACGGTGCGATGGCGCCCTGACGGTCTTCGGGGATGTCGAAAAGGCCCTGCCGCACCGACCAGCGGCTGAGGCCGGGCATGGTCGTGACCACCGCAATCGGCACGGCAAACACCATCGCGATCAGCATCGGCGCGGCAATCCACAGCGCACCGGGCGCCATGGTGGCAATCCAGCCGGTCAGCACAACACCAAACAGCGTTTGCGGCCAGAACACCTCTGCCGCCTCGCGCCATTCCAGCCGGGTGCGGCTGCGCTGTTGCGCGTCCCACCCGACACGTTTGCCGAACAGCAACCCAAGGGCAAACCGGGTCAGCGAAAACGCCACGATTGGCGCCGTCAGCATCGAGGTGACGATTTCCGCCAGCCCGCCCAGCACCACGCGGGGACGACCGCCATAGGCGGCGGCGCGATCCGGATCCGCCAGCACCTGCGCCAGCCCCATCAGTTTCGGCATCAGGTTCATCGTCATGATGACGGCGAACTGGCCCAGCCCCAGACCGACCGACAGCCCGGCATATTGTGCCGGGTCCGCCGCCTGATACGCGCCCAGCAGGATGAACAGCATCCAGGCCGGCGGCGCCAGATACATCTGGATTGCCAGATACAACTGGATGCGGCTGACCGGCAGCAGGCCCGGCATCCCCAACAGCCGCAGATACTGCATGTTGCCATTGCACCAGCGCAATTCACGGCGCACGAAATCGGCCAGGCTGGGCGGGTTTTCCTCGTGGCTTTCGCTTTCCTCGGCCAACACGCGTACCTGATATCCGGCGCGGCGCAGCAGCACAGCCTCGACCTGATCATGGCTGAGGATATAGCCAGACAACGGCCCCGTTCCCGGCAGCACCGGCAGCATGCAATGATTGCGGAACGGTGCGGTGCGGATCAGCCCGTTATGGCCCCAGTTCGGCCCGCAATCCGCCTGCCACCAGGCCGACCCCAACGTGTAGGACCGCATGCCGTGGCGCATGCCGAACTGGAACGCGCGGGTGAAAAAGGTCGTGGACGGCAACCCGGTCACCAGACTTTGCATCAGGCCGATTTCGGGCGACGCGTCCATGATGCGGACCAGCCGCAGGATGGTGTCGGCGCCCATCACGCTGTCGGCGTCCAGCGGCAGGAAATAGGTATACTCCGCGCCACAGCGATGCAGGAATTCGGCGACATTGCCAGCCTTGTAACCCGCGTTGTCGGACCGGCGGCGATAGAACACGCCGACGCCGGGCATTTCGGCCTGCCAAGCGGCGACCAGCGCCGCCTCGCGCGCGGCCACATCGGGGCGGTCGGTGTCACTCAGCACATGATAATCGAAACGGTGGCCCCAAGGGGTGCGCGCCAGCCCGGCCTGCACCCCACGCAGCCGGGCGATCGACGCGGCGGGGTCTTCGTTGCGCAAGGGCATGATGATGGCGGTGCGGGCGGTGATCGGTTCGGTGCCCGTGATCCGTGCGATCGCGGGCGTCACCAGTGCTGCGGCGCCTGCCCCGTGACGGCGGTCGATCAGGAACCCGATCAGGCTGTTCCAGAACCCGATCGACAACCACGGCAGGGTCACGACATAGGCCGCCAGCATCACCCATTCGACCGGCTGAAACCCACCCAGCCGCAGCAGCGCCGCCATCGCCACCGTAAGGGCGGCAATCGTGGCTAGGTTCAGCGCCAGCACCAGACGGCGGCGTTGCAAAACGCCAGCGGGCAACGTCCGGGGCACAACGGCCATGTCAGGTATCGCGCGCAAGGCTGGGCCCCTTTGTTGCAGGTCGCATGATGATGTTCCTTGGTCCGCTTGGGCCGCACCGGTCAAGTGACATCTGTGTGCCCCATCACGTCCCAACCTGCCGCCGCCCGGTCCAGCACCCTGGACGCGATGCGCGCCGCATCGGCCCAGCCGGGCAAACCCGCGCCGTGC
>JBGSJU010000487.1:0-1993 GCA_041741655.1 Rhodobacterales bacterium | reverse complement strand
GCCCGGATGGGCGGCGCGCCGGTCTGGCCTTCGGTACAACGCGTGCTGTTCTGGGGCGCGGTCGCGATGGCGGCGACATCCGGCGTGGGACGCCTGTTCGGCGTGGTTGTCTGAGCCGGGCAGAAGGTTCCCGCAAGCAAGCCTTGTTGCGCGGGCCGGACCGGCGCTAGGTTTTCGGCATGACCATGATCCCGCGCCTTGCCACCCCACAGGATGCCAATGCCCTGAGCGCGCTGTTCGCCCGCAGCTATCCGGTGCTGCTGGCGCGCGACTATCCGCCAGAGGTGCTCAACCCGGCGCTGCCGCTGATGTGCCGCGCCCAGCCGATGTTGCTGGCGTCCGGACGTTTCCATGTGATCGACGGGCCGGATGGCCCTCTTGCCGCCGGCGGCTGGAGCGTGGAACGCCCCGGCACGCAGAACAGGGAACCGGGGCTTGGCCATATCCGCCATGTGGTCTGCGACCCGGCCGTGACGCGGCGCGGGTTTGCGGCAGCGATCCTGCGGGCGGTGATGGATCAGGCGCGCAGGGCGGGGATCGCGCGATTGGAATGCTGGTCCACCCGCACTGCGGTGCCGTTCTATGCCGCGCAAGGATTTGCGGCGGTCCGCCCGCGCGATGTGGTGTTTCCCGGTGGTGTGGTCTTTCCGTCGGTCGAAATGACGCGGGACATTTGAACGGGACTTGTGAGTGGGGCCCATGAAAAAGGCCGGTCCCTGCGGACCGGCCCCGGATTTGTCTGCGGCGGGCGAAGGTTATTCGCGGTTGCCCAGCAGTTGCAGCAGCATCATGAACATGTTGATGAAGTTCAGGTACAGGTTCAGCGAGCCCATGATCCCAGCCTTGTCCAGCCATTCCTGGTCGCCATGGACGGCATGTTCCAGGTAGGTGTTCTTGATGTTCTGCGTGTCGAACGCCGTCAGACCCGCAAAGATCAGCACACCGATCACCGACACCGCGAACGCCAGCATGCCCGAGCCGATGAAGATGTTGATGATCGACGCCACGATCAGGCCGATCACGCCCATGATCAGGAACGACCCCCAGCCCGAGATGTCTTTCTGCGTGGTGTAGCCATACAGCGACAGGCCCGCGAAGGCGATGGCGGTCACCAGGAACACCTGCGCGATCGAGAAACCGGTGAAGGCCACGAAAATCCACGACAGCGACAGGCCCATCACGGCCGCGAAGATGTAGAAGAACGTCTGCGCGGCGGCGGCCGAAATGCGGTTGATCCCGGCGGCAAAGCCGAAGGACATCAAGAGGGGCGCGAACATCACGATCCAGCCCAGAATATTGGGCGACAGCGTGACAGGATCGCGGAAGATGCCCAGCAGTTGCGGGCTGGTGCCGACGGCCCAAGCCACCGCAAAGGTCACGCCCATGCCGATCGACATGGTCGCATAGACCTTGTTCATATGGGTGCGCAGACCCGCGTCAATCTGGGCGGCGCGAGCACCGGCCACAGCGCGCATTGTGTTGTAGTCAGCCATTGGTTGCCTCCGAAACTGGCGTTGCCGGTCCGGGAGTGGACCGATTGCAACGAATATCGTGGGGCAGCCGCGGCATTTCAAGAGAAAGCAGCGGCAAAGATGCGAGAACCTCGCATCTTTTGGTCCGGATTTTCGCGTCACATTTGTGCGAGCGCGGGATCAACGGCAATCACCACCTTGCCGGTTGCGGTGCGGGTCCGCAGCAGGTCCAGCCCCTCGGCCACCGCGGTCATCGGCAGGACATGGCCAACCGGCACGTGCAGACGCCGGGTCGCGATCCAGTCCAGCAGCGTGGCAAGGCTGTCGCGCAGAACCTGCGGGCGGAATTGCATGTAGCCGCCCCAATACAGCCCGATCACGGTCAGGTTCTTGACCAGCAGGTGATTGGCGGCGATCTGCGGCACCTCGCCGCTGGCGAACCCGATGGGGATCAGCCGCGCCTCGGGGTTGGCGGCGCGAAAGGCGGCCTGCCACTGTGCCCCGCCCACCGCGTCATAGAC
>JBGSJU010000486.1:0-6853 GCA_041741655.1 Rhodobacterales bacterium | reverse complement strand
CCACGCCCTGCGGCTGACAAACTGTCTGCGCGCACGCCCGGTGCGGCGCCGATCACGACAGCCCGGACAAAGCCAAGGCCCGTTGCCGCCGCCACAGGGGCCGCGCGTGCCAAACCCAAGCTGGCAAGAACCGATACGGCGGAAAACACCCGCGCCGCCTCCGCCCGCGGCCATCTGTCGACGACCAGAGCCAGAAAGTAGGAAGCAATCATGAGCAAATCGCTGATTTCAAGACTGATCTTCCCGGCATTCCTCGGTCTGATTGCATTTCCGGCCTGGTCGCAGACAACAGCGCCGGTCTATCCAACGCCGCAAGCCGCGCTGGAAACCTTCGTCGCCGCCTTGACGCAAAACGATGCCGAAGCTGCCCTGAACGCTATCGACCCCGCTGCAGGTGATCTGGTGCAAGCCGACACTCCGGCAGCCATGGCCGAAGCGATGCAGGATCTGCTTGGTCTTTATGCCGCAGGATACCGCTTTGTTCCGCAGGACGACGGGGTGACCATCGTGCTGGGCGAAGATGCTTGGCCGTTCCCGGTGTCGTTGCGCAAAAACCCGAATGGCTGGTCCTTTGACACCGAGACGGCCCGCACCGAAATTCGCAACCGCGAGATTGGGGCGGCGGAATTGGGCGCGATCGACATCCTGCGGACCTATGTCGATATCCAGACGCAGTATCGCAAGACCGATCATGACGGCGATGGGGTTCTGGAATTCGCCGCATCGCTGATCTCGTCCGAAGGTCGGCGTGACGGGCTTTACTGGCCCGGTGGTGACAGTCCCGTCGGAGATGTCGCGGCCCGTGCAAGCCTTGACGGCTTTTCGCAGAACGGCACCGATGCAACCGCAGAACCGCTTGGCGGCTATTACTTCCGCATTCTGGACGCGCAAGGCCCACAGGCGCCGGGTGGGGCCATGTCGTATCTGGTGAACGGCAACATGGTGGCAGGCCATGCCGCGCTGGCCGTTCCGGCGCATTATGGGGTCAGCGGCATCAACAGTTTCCTGGTGTCGGAAACGGGCACAGTCTATCAGGCCGACCTTGGCCCCGACACCTTGGCGCTGGCTTTCGGCCTTGTTGCCTTCGATCCCGGTCCTGCGTGGCAGGCTGTTGAGTAGACCAAGGCTCTTATTGTTGACAGTGCCGTCAGTCCTGCCAACGTCTGCACCCTGTTGCACATTCAAGGACGATCCTGATGCCGGACCAAACGCCTGTCGCATTGGGCAACATGAAACAGGTGCGCATAGGGCCGTTCGACACCATGATCGAAAACGTCCGCAATACAATCAAGAAGGTTGGCGCAGAACTGGCTGCAATCCCGGACTGCAGGGACGCGCTGACTCAGCGCGAGTCCAATCCGTGCGTGCAGGTTGAATTCGCATCCGCCCAGATCGATTTTGTCCGGCGACAGGTTCGTGTCAGCACGGACCACCAGAACAGGGCGCAAGCCAGCTTAGCTGCGACGGCTGCCGCATCGGATGCGATTGCGGCCTCGCTCGCCGCGTCCGCCAGAACCGCCTGAAGCGCGCAAAAGGGAGCCGCACCGTATGCCCAGCCAACCACCCCGCTTGCATCCCCGGACACCCAGCCAAGTGTGGCGCGCAGGCCGAGGGCTGACACTTGCCGGGGCCGCAATCGCACTGCTCGTCGGCTGCGGCACCCGCGGCAACATCGCCGTCATCGAGGCGCCCGTTGCCGGCGCGAATGTGCAACAGGTGATCGTCGCCACCTCGCGCGGCGCCGTCCCTGCGCCGATGTTCTTCAACAATGACCGCGACTTCACAACCAGTTTCGCCAGATTTGCCGTGTCCGTGCCGCCGGACCGCGAACCCGGCAAGATCCGCTATCCCAAAGACACGCCCAACCCGCAGACCGATTTCGTCGTGACCGATGCAAAGATGCTGGACGGTGCGAACGGCTTTGTGGCCGAGGTGAACGCCGCCGCCGCGGCGCTGCCACGCGACAAGCGCATCGGGTCGGTGTTCGTGCACGGGTTCAATATGAACTTCGCCGAAGCCTTGATCAAGAATGTGCAGCTGAAACAAGACCTTGCCTCGCCCGGCTTGGACATCCTGTTCAGTTGGCCGTCCGAGGCCCATCTGTTCGCGTATGAAACCGACCGCGAAAATGCCCTGTTCACCCGCGAAGCGATGGCCGACACGCTGAAACTGATGAGCCGGACGACCCTGAACGGATATAATCTGGTGGCCCACTCGATGGGCACCTTCGCCACGATGGAAACGCTGCGCTCGCTGGCCCTTGCCAGAGATCAGGCAACGCTGGACAAGATCAACGCCGTCGTGCTGATTTCGGCCGATCTCGAGGTGGACGTGTTCCGCCGCCAGGCCCCGCCGGTGCTGGCCGCCGGTGTGCCGATCTTGCTGCTGGTGGCGAATGACGACAAGGCCTTGAAACTTTCCGCTGTGCTCCGCGGGGAAAGCAAGCGCGTGGGCACGGTCAGCACACGCGAGGAACTTGGCAATCTGGATGTCTCGATCATTGATCTTTCCGACATCGACTCCAAAGGCGACGGCGGGCACCTGAAGGTCGGGTCTTCGCCCGAACTCATCGAGTTCATTCGCCGCATCCGCGACAGTGGTGTCTCGATCTTTGAGGACAACCAGAAAGTCGGCCTGTTCGACAGGGGTGCCGTCTTGCTGCAAACCGCGACCGGCATTGTCGTCAATGTAGGTCGCTGAACCACAACAACATCTTAAGGTGGGAACGCCTGGCGAACCTACCCCGCGTGGCGGCGAGCCAAACTTTGGCGCAACAACCTCTGCGGCAACTCGGCTGGGTCGGACCGCACGGTGAGGCAGGCTTGAATGCGCGCTCACACCAAACGGGCCTTTCGCGACGGTGGAAACGTCGGCGCGACAGGATCATTTCAGCAATTTACGTCGGGCTTTGGCCAGAGACGGAGGAAGAAGATCCACGATGAACAAGGTTTTGATGTTTGCAGCCCTCAGCGAAGCCTTGACCGGTCTCATGCTGTTTCTCGCTCCGTCCCATGTTTCAGGGCTCTTGCTGGGAACCGATTTGACAGGCGCGGGGGTCATCGTCGCGCGTGTCGCGGGAATAGCCCTCATCGGGTTGTCCGCAGCTTGCTTGCCGGGCCCCACTTCGCTTGGCATGCTGGTCTACGGTCTGCTGGTCACACCGTATCTTGTGTGGCTTGGCCTGACTTTGCCAACGCCCGGCGTCCTTTTGTGGCCCGTCGTCATCTTTCACGCCGGAGTGACGATAGCCTTGGCTTCGGCCGTGTGGCGACGGCGCGCGTTACCGCGTCAATCAGAATGATCCGTCCGGACATGCGCGGTGCGACAGCGCTAGCCCATCCCGAACACTGCGTTCTGTTGGCGCATCCGGGGCTGCGACAATGACATCGCTGTGCTGACCAGAAGGTGTCGCAAGGTGGTCCAGTTAAAACTGCGCGACAGATCGCCAAAGCCGTGATCATTTGCGCGGCTCACACGCTTGTCCGACGCGACCAGACGCCGCCGGTCTGTCCGCCTTGTGCCACCTGCAATATCCCGACGCGGCCACTGTGCGGGAAACGTCCCGCAACTTTCGGCGTCACTTCGGCGAACTGCGCCACGCTTCGGGGGTTGTCCCGGTCCAGCGTTTGAACCCGCGGTAAAAGGATCCCTCGGCTTCAAACCCCAGCAGCATGCCGATCTCGGTAACGCGCAGGTCTGTCAGCAAGAGATACTCCTCTGCCATCATCAACCGCATGTCATCGACCAGCACTTTCAAAGACGACCCCTCGGCCTGCAATCTTCTGTTCAGCGTGCGGACCGAGACGCCGGAAAGGCGCGCGACGGTTGGTGCCACGCTCCGCTCTCGCGCCAGCAGCGGGCGAAGGATTTGCCGGGTGCGGGCCGTCCATGCGTGTTTGGCCGGGGGCATGATATCTGAAGCCCGCTGCAACCAGTCTTCGAGATCCCCTTCGGCAGATCCGCCGATCGGGCTGTCGAGCACCGATTTGCGCAGAACCAGACCGCATGCCGCGGCATTGAAACGCACCGGCGCCTGAAACACCCGCTCGAACGGCGCGACATTCTTTGGGGGTCGAAAGGGAAACAGCACCTCCAACGGTTCAAGCCGCCCTTGCACGAGCTTCTGGATCATACGGTGGGCGACCGACAGGGCGAGCGCATAGATCTGTTCGCGCCCGGTGGTCAGGCAGTCATAGATGCCGTAGCCAAGGAAAGTATCATCCTCGAAATCGTGCAGATAATTTGTGGCCGCGCGCGTGTTGGACGATTGCAGCGCAATAAAGCCGTTGATCGCGTCGCGCAGCGTTGGTGCAGTAAACAACCATGACCCGGCGGGACCCAGATGCAAGTGGTCGGTCCTTGTCCCCAGCAAAAGACCCAAATGCGGACAGTCGGTAAGCCGGGCTGCCGCATCGAGCAGGCGGCAAAGCTGTGAAAACGGTAGAAAAAAGTTGGGTTCGGTCCACATGGCCCGCGGAACAGGGTACACCTGTTCAAGCTGTTCCAGCGTGACACCAAATTCTGCCAGCAAAGCCGGCAACGGCATGAATGTCGCTGTCCGCTGCAACGCGTCCCCGGATAACTTGCTGCGTCGTGGCAGTCTGTCACGAGGTTTTTCCGGCGCGACGTACATCAACCTCTCCACGCGTTGCTTCAGAGCAATTTGGCGTGAAATGAGACTATCCGCGTTCGGGTTCCGTGCAACATCAATGTTGTTGCGAGGTTGGGATGCCCGATTTTGTGTCACCTGACATGTTTTCGGATTGACCAGTGTCCCGACCTTGCCCGCCATTCAATTCAAACCTTAAGACCTCGGAGAAACACCATGCTCTTTCGCTCCCTTGGAACCGCTGCCGTTCTGATGACAGCCGTGACGGCTGTCCCGGCCGCTGCCGAGCCGCAAAAGGTCAACGCAGCCTCGTTCATCCGGGCCGAAAGCGACACCTACATGCACAACATCGTTGGGCAGGCCGGGGGGTTGGGCGCGTTTGCGCATTTCCGGACGCCCACGCCGCTGGACCAGCAGACGGTCATCCGGATGAACCTTGACACGCTGTATTCCTATGCCGTGTTCGATCTGGCTGCCGGGCCGGTGACATTGACGGTTCCCGACGTGGCGGACGGCCGCTATGTCGCGCTGCAGGTCCTCAATCAGGATCATCTCACGCCGATGGTGCTTCACAATGGCACCCACACCCTGACGGAAGACATGATCGGCACCCGTTACGTGGCTGTATTTGCCCGGGTCTTTGTCGATGCCACCGATCCTGCGGACCTGCCAAAGGCGCATGCCGTGCAGGACGCGATCGTCGCGACCCAAGCCGCCCCCGGCAAGCTGGAACTGCCCGAATGGGACAAGACATCGCTGGATGCGGCGCGCAAGGCCCTGCTTGACCTTGGCGCGCTTGGAACTGCGGGCTTTGGCGCGCAGATGGGCAAGAAGGGAGAGGTCGATCCGATCGCCCATCTGGTGGCAACCGCCGTGGGCTGGGGCCTGAACCCACCGAACGAGGCGGTATACCTGTTCCCGTCGCTAAGCACCAACGACGGCAAGATCGTCCATACCCTGACGATGAAGGACATTCCCGTGGACGGGTTCTGGTCAATCAGCGTCTATAACAAGGACGGCTTTTTCGAAAAGAACGACTTGAACGTGAACGCGATCAACAACCTGACCGGCAAGAAGGCCGAGGATGGATCGATCACCGTGCAGTTCGGCGGCTGTTCGGCAGAGGGTCCGGCCAACTGCATTCCGATCACCGAAGGCTGGAACTACGTCGTGCGGCTTTACCGTCCGCGGGCCGAGGTGGTAAACCAGACGTGGAAACTGCCCGATGCGAAGCCGGTTCAGTAGTCTCGGATTGGGAAATCAGATCGTGCATCCTTTGCGGATCCCTGTGTTCGCCAAGATGGCGGCCATCGCAGCAATGGTCGTTTATTCGGCCGGAACCGCGTTGGCCCACACCGGTGACGTCGCCGGGGCGGGATTTGTGACCGGCTTTTTTCACCCGATCCTTGGGTGGGATCATGTCGCGGCGATGGTGGCTGTCGGCCTTTGGGGCGCTTTCCTCGGCGCCCCCGCCATTTGGGTTCTGCCAATCGCCTTTCCGCTGGTCATGGCGCTTGGTGGTGCGCTGGGTGTCGCGGGCGTACCGCTTCCGGGGATCGAGACGGGAATTGCCGCTTCGGCCGTCGTGATCGGCGTGGCGGTGGCGCTTGCGCTGCGGCCGCCGATCTGGATTGCCGCGCTGGTGGTTGCTTTCTTTGCGGTGTTTCATGGCTACGCCCATGGCACGGAAATGCCCTCCGCGGCGAACCCGCTGGCCTACGCGGCGGGGTTCGTGATCGCCACGGGTCTGCTGCACCTTGCCGGGATCGCCTTTGGCCTGTTGGCGGCGCGACCAGCGGGCGCGGTTGCGGTGCGCGCTCTGGGCGGGGTGATTGCACTTGGCGGGGTCGGCTTCCTGACCGGCAGTCTGTGAGGCGGCGATGGGCCCTGTTCGCGATCACCGTTGCCAGTCCCGCCGAGGCGCACGAAGCGTTCGGCAATCTGGGCACGTTCTACCAAAGCCTGCTGCATCCGATTGCCGACCCGTCGCAGGGTCTTGTCATCGCGGCGACGGCGGTCCTGCTGGCCCGGCAACCACCCGACGCATTCCGGGCGGCATTCCTGACGTTCTGTCTGGCGGCACTGGCAACGCTCGCGCTGGAGTCCGTAACACCCCTGTCAGAGCCGGGGCTGCGCGCGCAGGCGATCGTGGCACTGGCACTGGCGCTGATGGCTCTTGCGGGGTTTCATCCGGGCATCGCCCCGATGGTCGGGATCGCCGTCGCCGCGGGCCCGTTTGCCGCC
>JBGSJU010000485.1:0-2425 GCA_041741655.1 Rhodobacterales bacterium | reverse complement strand
GCGGTGCCGCTGGCCATGGCGATCTGGCCGATGTCGCCGCAAGGCACGCCGCCGGCCCCGGATGCGGCGGTGATCCGGCTGGTGCAACCCAACGCAACGCAGGTGCTGAAATGGGATCCCGAAATGGCGCGTGTGTTCTATCAGCGCCAGATCAGCTATTCCGCCGCCGGAACCGCGACGGGCGGTCCCCGGCCCGACCTGATCGTCTGGCCCGAAACCGCCGTGCCCGCCTTTCTGGACGAGGCGGGCGCGTTGCTGACCCAGATCGGCAGCGCCGCCGCTGCGCCGGTGTTTCTGGGCATCCAGCGCTATCAGGGCTGGCAGATCTACAATTCCGCCGTGCTGATCGGCGCGGATGGCGCGCCGGGCGCGATCTATGACAAGCACCATCTGGTGCCATTCGGCGAATATGTGCCGTTTGGCGACCTGATGGCCCGCTTTGGCATTTACGGCTTTGCCGCGTCCGAAGGTCAGGGTTATTCCGCCGGACCCGGTCCGGCGCTGATCGATCTGGGGCCGAAACTGGGCCGCGCGCTGCCGCTGATCTGCTACGAAGCGGTGTTCGCCCAGGATGTGCTGGCGGCACCAGAACGGCCCGACCTGTTGATCCAGATCACCAATGACGCGTGGTTCGGCGAAATATCGGGTCCCTACCAGCATCTGGTGCAGGCGCGATTTCGCGCCATCGAACAGGGTCTGCCCATGGTGCGGGTGGCCAATACTGGCGTGTCGGCCATGATCGACGCCGAGGGCCGCGTGACGGCCGCGATTGCCCTCAATACCGCCGGTTGGGTTGATGCGGTGCTGCCGCCTGCACGTGCCGTGACACCCTATGCCCGTTTCGGCGATGCGCCGCCGGCGATTGTGTCACTTTTGCTGCTGCTGGGGGCATTTGCGGTGCGGCGGCGATTGACGTGATCCCGCGCGGGGCTTAGGCGGGACCAGACCTGTCACAACGGCTTCCTGGCGTGGCGGGGTAACCCAATGGAGCACTTCCCCATGTCCCGTCTGAATTACACCTTTACCTCGGAATCCGTGTCCGAAGGACATCCCGACAAGCTGTGCGACCGGATTTCCGACGCCGTTCTGGATGCCTTCCTGACCGCGGAACCAAACGCCCGCGTCGCGTGCGAAACCTTTGCCACCACCAACCGCGTGGTCGTGGGCGGCGAGGTCGGCCTGTCGTCCAAGGACGCCACCGCCGCCATGGTGGACCGGGTCGAGGACATCGTGCGCGATTGCGTGCGCGACATCGGCTACGAGCAGAAGAAATTCCATTGGGAAAAGATCAAGGTGCACAATTACCTGCACGCCCAGTCCGCCCATATCGCCCAAGGCGTGGATCGTGACGGGGCAGGCGATCAGGGCATCATGTTCGGCTATGCCACGTCGGAAACCCCGGAACTGATGCCGGCGCCGATCCTTTATGCCCATGCCATCCTGCGCCGTCTGGCCGAGGTGCGCAAATCCGGCAAGGAACCCACGCTGGGCCCGGATGCGAAATCGCAGATTTCGCTGCGCTATGCCGATGGCAAGCCGGTCGAGGTGACATCCATCGTGCTGTCCACCCAGCACACGTCGAAAAAGCAGACGTCAAGGCACATCCGCGACATCGTCGAACCCTATATCCGCGAAACCCTGCCCGAAGGCTGGCTGACCGACGCCACCGAATGGCACGTCAACCCGACCGGGATTTTCGTGATCGGCGGCCCGGACGGCGACGCCGGCCTGACCGGGCGCAAGATCATCGTCGATACCTATGGCGGCGCGGCCCCGCATGGCGGCGGCGCGTTTTCCGGCAAGGACCCGACAAAGGTGGACCGGTCCGCCGCCTATGCCGCGCGCTATGTCGCCAAGAACGTGGTGGCCGCGGGGCTTGCCGCGCGCTGCACCATTCAGGTCAGCTATGCCATCGGCGTGGCCAAACCGCTGTCGATCTATGTCGATACCCATGGCACCGGGCAGGTTGACGCCGCCGCGATCGAGGCCGCCATCCCCAAGGTGATCGACCTGACGCCACGCGGCATCCGCACCCATCTGGACCTGAACCGCCCGATCTATGCCCGCACCTCGGCCTACGGCCATTTCGGCCGCGCGCCGGATGCGGATGGCGGGTTTTCGTGGGAACGCACCGATCTGGTCGAGGCGCTGAAAAAGGCCGTCTGATGCGGCTCGGGCGGTGGTTGATCGACCGGATTGCCCGGATCGGTGGGCGGGGTGCCTCCCGCCCCGCCCTGCCCCGAGATATTGCCCCCGAAACGACCGACATCACTGTCACCCCCAGTGAAACAGTCCGTTTGCCGGACGGCACCGTGCTGCGGTGTCCCACCGATGATGCGCTGGACCGGCGGCGCCTGACACAACTGCACGCATGGCAGGCGCAGCTTGCCGCCATGGGCGGCGTGGCCCCCAAACCGGTGACACG
>JBGSJU010000484.1:0-5271 GCA_041741655.1 Rhodobacterales bacterium | reverse complement strand
ACGCTGGCCGGCGCGGCGGTGCTGGCGCTGGCGCGTGGCGAATTCGTCTGGCAGGCATTCGAAAGCCCGCGCCAGACCGGCCGTTACATCACCGGTGCAGTTCTGATGGGTCTGGGTGGCACCTTGGCGGGCGGCTGCACGGTGGGGGCGGGTCTGGCGGGCATACCCACGCTGTCGCTGGCCGCGATGCTGGCCTTTGCCGCCATCATCGCCGGCGCTTGGGGCATGGCGCGGATCAGTGCAGACGTTCGCGGATCCGCCGCACGGCCCACCACACCGCACCCACAACCGGCAGCGTGACAATGGCCATGACCTGACCCCGGGTCAGGCCGGTCACATCGGCCACGGGATAAAGCAGGTAGGCAAGGATCGAGATGGCGTAATAGCTGATCGCCACCACCGACAGGCCCTCGACGGTCTTTTGCAGCTGCAACTGCAAATCCGCCCGCTGGTCCATGCTTTCCAGCAGTTTCTGGTTCTGCGCCGACCGTTCGACATCGACCCGCGTGCGCAGCAATTCGCCCGCCCGGATCGCCCGGTCCGACATCGCCTGCAACCGCCGTTCCGCCGCCTTGACCGTCCGCATCGCGGGGTCATAGCGGCGGATCATGAATTCGCCAAAGGTCTGCCGCCCGTCAAACCGTTCCTCGCGCAGCACGTCGATGCGCTGTTGCACGATGGTTTCATAGGCCTGCGTCGCGCCAAAGCGATAGGAGGTCAGCACGCCAAGACTTTCGATTTCCGCCGCCACCGACAGCAACCCCGCCAGCGTCTGATCCGCCGGTTTTGCCTCGTCGCGCATATCGGTCATCAGGGATGACAACAGCCGGTCAATGCGGCCCATTTCCGGCCCGATCTCGCGCACCTGCGCAAACCCCAGCATCGATGTGGTCTTGTAGGTCTCGATCTCCAGCAGGCGCTGCACGATGCGGCCGACGCGGCGCGCCCCGGTGCCGGGTTCGACGAACACCGCCATGCGCAGATGCCCCGCCGGGTCGATGCGGAAATCCGACGCCACCACCGCCGCGCGGTCCAGCACGGCAGAGGCCGCAAGGCTTTCCGTCACGAACCAGTCGTTCAGGTGCTGGCTGAGGTGTTCCACCGGCTTCATCGCCTCGATCCGCATCAGCGCCGACGTGATGCGCGTGCCGGGCGCCGTGGCCAGCCAATCGGCCGGAAACACCTCGAAATCCGCCGGATCGAACGGGCGCGCCGACACGCCATCGGCAAAGGCGGTGTAAGTGACGAATTCGGAATGGCTTTCCCATTTCAGCATGTGCCGCCCGATGCGGCCAAAGTAATGCGTGGCGCCGGGCGGCGGGTGGGCCACGCCATGCCGGTCCAAGAGTGCCGCCAGATGGGCGAAATCCGCGTCGCGGTCACGCGTTGACGCGCGTTCGGCAGGCATCACCGCCAGATAGACCGCCGTGCCCGGCACCGGGATGGTGGGAAAAGGCCGCGCGTGCAGCTCGTTCGTCAGCATGTAGCGCAGCGGATGATCGGCAAGCGTGGGCAGTACGGCCATGAGGACACCGGAACAGGGGGGTTGGTCCACGATGAACACAAGCCGGGGCGAAAGGCAAATCCCCTTCGTTTCAAGGCGTTGATGAATACGTTCGCATACAGCAAACACAATCCCCGCCCGGGACAGGCCCGGACGGGGATGGGGTCGCACAGAGTGGGTGCGCAGCACCCACCACCCGCCGGATCAGGCGGTGATCTTGGTCAGCAGTTCGTCCAGCGACTTTTTCGCATCGCCATAGAACATCCGGGTGTTTTCCTTGTAGAACAGCGGGTTCTCGATGCCGGAATAACCGGTGCCCTGCCCGCGCTTCGACACGAACACCTGTTTCGCCTTCCAGCATTCCAGCACCGGCATGCCGGCGATGGGGCTGTTCGGGTCTTCCTGCGCCGCCGGGTTCACGATGTCGTTCGACCCGATCACGATGGCGACGTCGGTATTGGGAAAATCCTCGTTGATCTCGTCCATTTCCAGCACGATGTCATAGGGCACCTTGGCCTCGGCCAAGAGCACGTTCATGTGCCCCGGCAGACGGCCTGCCACGGGATGGATGGCGAACCGCACCGTTTTGCCCTTGGCGCGCAAACGCTTGGTCAGTTCGGACACCGACTGCTGCGCCTGTGCCACGGCCATGCCGTAACCCGGGATGATGATGATGCTGTCGGCATCTTCCAGCGCGGCGGCGACGCCGTCGCTGTCGATGGCGATCTGTTCGCCGGTGACTTCCATCTGCGGCCCGGTGGTATTGCCGAACCCGCCAAGGATCACACTGATGAACGACCGGTTCATCGCCTTGCACATGATGTAGGACAGGATCGCACCCGATGACCCGACCAGCGCGCCAACCACGATCAACAGGTCATTGCCAAGGCTGAACCCGATCGCTGCCGCCGCCCAGCCGGAATAGCTGTTCAGCATCGACACCACGACGGGCATGTCGGCACCACCGATGCCCATGATCAGGTGATAGCCGATGAAGAGCGCCAGCAGCGTCATCGCATACAACGTCCAGCTTCCCGCGCCCGACAGGTACATGACCAGCAACAGCGCCGACAATGCGGCGGCGCCCGCGTTCAGCAGGTGCCCGCCCGGCAGCTTCTTGGCCTTGCCATCGACCTTGCCCGCCAGCTTGCCAAAGGCGATGACCGACCCGGTAAAGGTGACCGCGCCGATGAACACGCCAAGGAACACCTCGACCTTCAGGATGTTGATTTCCACCGCGGTCTTCTGCGCGACCTTCTCGGCAAAGCCCGCCAACCCGATTTCGCGCAAGGCAAACAGGATGCCCTCACCGTTCAACGACGGCGACAGACCCGCCTTCAGGTCCGCCACGCGCGACATTTCGATATCGGCGTTAAAGCCGATGAACACCGCCGCCAGACCCACGAAGGAATGCAAGGCGGCGACTAGCTGCGGCATTTCGGTCATTTCGACCTTCGATGCCACATACTGGCCGACAAAGGCGCCGACCGCGATCATCACGAGGATGACCAGATAGTTGCCGACGCCCGGCCCGAACACCGTGGCGATGACGGCCAGCGCCATGCCGACGATGCCATACCAGACGGCGCGTTTCGCGCTTTCCTGGCCCGAAAGGCCGCCCAGTGACAGGATGAAAAGGATGGCTGCCGCAATATAGGCGCCCGAGACGATTCCGATGCTCATGATGCGCGCTCCTTACGACTTCTGGAACATGGCCAGCATCCGGCGCGTGACCAGAAACCCGCCGACGATGTTGATGGTGGCGATCAGCACTGAAATGCCCGCAAGGAAGACCACCAGATAGCTGCTTGAACCGACCTGCAACAGCGCGCCCAGAATGATGATGCCCGAGATTGCGTTGGTCACCGCCATCAGCGGCGTATGCAGGCTGTGCGACACGCCCCAGATCACCTGAAAGCCCACGAAACAGGCCAGCGCGAAGACGATGAAGTGGCTCATGAAGCTTTCGGGGGCGACCGTGCCCACCAGCAGCATCAGCGCGGCGCCAACCGCCAGCAGGATCACCTGACTGCGGGTCTGCGCCGTGAACGCCGCGGTTTCCGCCGCACGCTTTTCTTCGGGCGTCAGTTCCTTGGCCTTTTCCTTCGGCTTTTGCACCGCGATCGCGTTGATCTTCGGCGGCGGCGGCGGGAAGGTGACGGCCTTGGCATGCGCGATGGTCGCGCCGCGGATCACGTCATCTTCCATGTTGTGCTGGATCACACCGTCCTTGCCCGGGGTCAGGTCACTGACCATGTGGCGGATGTTGGTGGAATAAAGCGTGGACGCCTGCGCGGCCATCCGGCTTGGGAAATCGGTGTAGCCGATGATGGTCACGCCGTTGTCGGTGACGATCTTCTTGTCCATCACCGTCAGCTTGCAGTTGCCGCCACGTTCCGCCGCCAGATCGATGATGACCGATCCCGGCTTCATCGCGGCCACCATGTCGGGCGTCCACAGTTCCGGCGCCTCGCGGTTCGGGATCAGCGCGGTGGTGATCACGATATCCACCTGCGGCGCCAGTTCGCGGAACTTGGCCAGCTGCGCTTCGCGGAATTCGGGGCTGGACGGCGCGGCATAGCCGCCGGTCTTGGCCCCGTCTGCGACAGCCTCGGCGAAATCCAGATAGACGAATTGCGCACCCATCGATTCGACCTGTTCGGCCACTTCGGGCCGCACGTCAAAGGCATAGGTGATGGCACCCAGCGACGTCGCGGTGCCGATGGCCGCAAGGCCCGCAACACCCGCGCCGACCACCAGAACCTTGGCCGGCGGAACCTTGCCCGCGGCGGTCACCTGGCCGGTGAAGAAGCGGCCGAAATTGTTGCCGGCCTCGATCACCGCGCGGTAGCCCGCGATGTTCGCCATCGACGACAACGCGTCCATCTTCTGCGCGCGCGAGATGCGCGGCACCATGTCCATGGCGATGACCGACGCGCCCTTGCTGGCGGCCAGTTCCATCAGGTCCTTGTTCGCCGCCGGGTAGAAGAAGGAAATCAGCAACTGACCGTCCTTCAGCCGCTTGGCTTCGGTTTCCGACGGCGGGCGGACCTTGGCGATGATATCGACATCTTTCCACAGCGCGGCGGCGGTTTTCACCACCGTCACGCCTGCGGCGGCATAGGCCGCATCCGAAAAACCGGCTGCCGCCCCTGCCCCTGCCTCGATCACGCAGGCATGGCCAAGTTTCTGTAATTGCAGGGCACTGTCGGGCGTCATCGCCACCCGGTTTTCCCCGTCGAAGACTTCCTTCGGCGTTCCGATTTTCACCGTGGATACCCCCCTTTGTCCGTTTCGCTGACGTTGCAACAGGCCCCTGACAAGCCGGGGCGATGATCGATGTTATGCGCAATATTCTTTCACAGGTTGATCGCATCCGATGCACGGAATGGCGCGCCCTGTCAAATCCCCCATCACACCCAACGGGGGGTTTTCTGGCAGTAGCGGGCGAAATCGGCACGGAATTTCCGTCGCAGGCGGTCTTCTTCCGGAATGACGAAGCGCCGTTCGATCACCCACAGGAATACCGGCACCAGCACCAGCGACAGGACCGCGTCAAAGCGCAGGATCAGACCGGTCAGGATCAGCAGATCGCCAATGTAGATTGGGTTGCGGGTACGGCTGAAGGTAAACCTGCGCCGAGGGCCGCGGTCAGTTTGGGTTGACTTGGGTTTTTGCGGTTTTCCAGTTCCATGGGAGCAGGTCGGGCAGCTTTGAGACAGGCAGGTCGGATATTGTAGCGATGATGTCAGCGAGCCAAGTTTGTG
>JBGSJU010000483.1:0-4108 GCA_041741655.1 Rhodobacterales bacterium | reverse complement strand
AATTCGGCCGCCTGCGCGCGCTGGTGGCCGAAAAGAAGGCCGAGATCACCGCGATGCAGGACGCGGCCAGGGCGCTGGACGACCAACTGACCGACCTGTTGCTGCGGATCCCGAACCTGCCGCTGGCCGAGGTGCCCGATGGCGCCGACGAGGCGGACAATGTGGAAATCCGCCGCTGGGGCACGCCGCGCGCCTTTGATTTCAAACCCTTGGAGCACTACCAGATCGCGGGCGTGGCACGAGGCATGGATTTCGACACGGCGGCGAAACTGTCGGGGGCGCGGTTCGTCATGCTGACGGGGGGCGTCGCGCGCATCCACCGCGCGCTGGCGCAGTTCATGCTGGACCTGCACACCACCGAACACGGCCTGACCGAGGCGATCACCCCGGTGCTGGTCAAGGACGAGGCGATGGTTGGCACCAACCAGCTGCCGAAATTTGCCGAGGACAGTTACCAGACCACCAATGGCTGGTGGCTGATCCCGACCTCCGAGGTGACGCTGACCAACACGGTCGCCGGCGACATCATCGACGAGGCGACCCTGCCCCGCCGCATAACCGCGCATACCCTGTGTTTCCGGTCCGAGGCCGGATCGGCGGGGCGCGACACCGCCGGAATGCTGCGCCAGCACCAGTTCGAGAAGGTCGAGATGGTGTCGATCACCCTGCCCGAGGCATCCTTGGCCGAACACGCCCGCATGACGGGCTGTGCGCAGGCGGTGCTGGAACGGTTGGGCCTGCCTTATCGCACCGTGGTTCTGTGCACCGGCGACATGGGGTTCGGCGCACAAAAGACCCATGATCTGGAGGTCTGGCTGCCGGGCCAGAACACCTACCGCGAGATTTCGTCGGTGTCGGTCTGCGGCGATTTTCAGGCGCGGCGCATGAACGCGCGGGTGCGGCGCGCGGATGGGCGGCTGGAATTTGTCCACACGCTGAACGGATCGGGTCTTGCCGTCGGGCGCTGCCTGATCGCGGTGCTGGAAAACGGCCAGCAGGCGGATGGGTCGGTTGTGATGCCTGACGCGCTGCGTCCGTGGCTGGGCGGCAAGTCGGTGCTGACGGCGGACGGCACGCTGGTCTGACGGACCCGCGCCGCGTCCTGCGTCAGGCCGGCGCGGTGGATCCTTGCGGAATGGCCGGGAACGGCACCAGACGCTGTGCGTCCTCGTCCCACAGTTTCAACCGGAACGACCGCAGCGCCTCGGCCCAGCCGATGCGGCGCATCGGCATGATCGCATCCAGCGCGAAATGGCAGCGGCGCAGGTTGTAAAGCGGGATGCGCGGGTTGAAGTGATGGACATCATGATAGGCGATGTTGCCGGTACCCAGATCCCACCACCAGCCAAGGTTCAAGGCCGACGACCCCTGCAACGCCGCGATCTGCGGGTCCAGATCGGGGCGGCGATCCCAGTAGGTATCCTCGAAATTGTGTTGCAGATAAACTTGGAACACGCCCAGCATGCCGGCCACCAGCGCGGTCGCGAACCACACGGCAACAGCCGTCCAACCCGCCAGCGCGAACAGAACCCCGACCCAGACGGCCAGCGCCAGATTGTGCAGAAGGACGCCGGTGATGCCCACCTCGCGGGTGTTCTTGGGCCAGCGGTAGCGCAGGAAATAGACGTAAAGCGCCCCGCCGCCGATCATCACCAGCGGGTTGCGATAGAGCCGGTAGGTCAGCCGCGACCAGAAACCGGCAGCGTTCCATTCCCGCAGGGTCATGGTGTAAACCTCGCCATCTTCGCGGTGATCGAGGTTGCCGACATGCGTGTGATGGCGGTTGTGGTTTTCCTGCATCGTCGCATAGGGCGACAACGACACCAGCGACGCGGCATGGCCGGCCAGATCATTCAGCCGGCGGGTGGAAAAATAACTCAGGTGCCCGCAATCATGCTGGATCACATACAGCCGGATGATGGAAAAGGCGGTCAAAAGCCCGGTCACCGGAACGATGACCCAAAGCCCGGCCTGCACCGCAGCGATGGTGGCCGCAAGCCCACCGAAAAACACTGCAAGCGTCGCGAGATACGCCGCGAGCGCAAGGCGGTCGTTCTTGGCCACGAATTGATGGGTAAACGCGCGAATGTCGCGCAGTTGCGTCCTGTCGCCGTGCCGGATTTCCATTCTGTCCCCCGGATTTCCCCGAAAACCGCCGTTCTGGCGGCCGCGTCTGAACCGTTGTGAATATTGCTGCGAAATCGCGCCAGTTCAAGGGCCTGCGGGTGCACCTTACGCCGCAGGGCCGTCGCATCTCAGGTCTTGCGCACCTCAGGCCTTACGCACCTCAGGTCTTGCGCGCTTTGGGCAGGCCCTTGTCGATATGCTTCTTCAGGGCGCCCGCGTTCTTGTCACGGCGGCCCTTGAAGGGGTTCTTGTCGCTTTGCCCGCGCATGAATAGCCGGATCGGCGTGCCGGGCAGATCAAAATCGGTGCGCAAGTTATTGACAAGATAGCGCGAATAGCTTTCGGGCAGCAGGTCGGGATGCGAACACATCACCACGAACCCCGGCGGGCGGGCTTTCACCTGCGTCATGTAGCGCAGCTTGATCCGCTTGCCTTGCGGTGCGGGTGGCGGGTGCTGGGCCAGCATGCCTTCCAGCCAGCGGTTCAACTGCCCTGTCGTGACGCGCCGGTTCCAGACTTCGTGAGCGTGTTGCACCGCCTCGCGCAGCCGGTCAAGGCCCCGCCCGGTCTTGGCGGAAATCGTCACCAAGGGCGCGCCGCGCAGCTGCGGCAGCAGGCGTTCGAACGCCTCGCGCATCTCAAGGATCTTGGCGTTCTTGTCTTCCTCGATGTCCCATTTGTTGACCGCGATCACCACCGCGCGCCCCTCGCGTTCGGCGAAATCGGCGATGCGCAGGTCCTGCTGTTCGAACGGGATCGCGGCGTCCAGCAGCACGATCACCAGTTCGGCAAAGCGCACGGCGCGCAAACCATCTGCGACGGACAGCTTTTCCAGCTTTTCCTGCACCTTGGCCTTCTTGCGCATGCCGGCGGTATCCCAGATCCGCACCGGCAACCCGTCCCAGTCGGCGCGCACCGAAATCGCATCGCGGGTGATGCCGGCCTCGGGGCCGGTCAGCAGGCGGTCCTCGCCGATGATGGCGTTGACCAGCGTGGATTTGCCGGCATTGGGCCGACCGATCACTGCGATCTGCAGCGGTTTTTCGACCGAGGGCCGGCGATAGACCGATTGTTCCGCAAGATCGCCTTCTGTGCCTTCGGGCACATCGTCCCAATCCTCGGGCAGGTCCACATCGGTTTCGGGCGCGTCTGCGGCGGCGCGGGCCTCAAATTCGGCGGCGATCGGGATCAGCAGGTCATAAAGTTCATCCATCCCCTCGCCGTGTTCGGCGGACAGGCGGATCGGTTCGCCCAGACCCAGTTCGAACGCCTCCAGCAGGCCCGCATCGGCAGCGCGGCCTTCGGCCTTGTTGGCGGCAAGTATGACGCGGCTGGCGCGGCGGCGCAGGATCTCGGCGAATGTCCGGTCATCGGGCAGGATCCCCGCGCGCGCATCGACCACGAACAGGCACACGTCCGCCATGTCGATGGCACGTTCCGACAGGCGGCGCATCCGCGCGGGCAGGCTGTCGCCATCGGCGTCTTCCAGACCGGCGGTGTCGATCACGGTGAACCGCAGGTGCCCCAGCCGCGCGTCACCTTCGCGCAGGTCGCGCGTCACGCCGGGCTGGTCATCCACCAAGGCAAGCTTGCGGCCCACCAGACGGTTGAACAGCGTCGATTTGCCCACGTTGGGGCGGCCGACAATGGCAAGGGTAAAGGACATGGGCGCAGGCTCCGGAGGGTCAAGCCTGCGTCCCTAGCATGTCATGCGGTCAACGGAAAGCCACAAGCTGTCCGCCCGTCGAGACGACATACAGCGTGCCGCCCGCGATGGCCGGGGCCGTCGTGGCACCGGCGGGAACCACCACCTGCCCCACCAACGCACCCGATGCCGGGTCGAAGAACCGCAACAGACCGTCCGACGAGGCGACGATCACGCGCCCGCCCGCCACGACCGGGCCATGGTGTGCGAAACGCTCGACCTGCCGGCGCGGGCGGTCGCTGGTGAAACCGGGCAAGGGTGCGCGCCACACCACCA
>JBGSJU010000482.1:0-3953 GCA_041741655.1 Rhodobacterales bacterium | reverse complement strand
CCGCCAAGCGCGCGGAACAGAAGCGCTATGCTGGGGCGCACCGACTCCAGCTGCACCGCATGGGCGGCAAAGCCCGCCACGGGGGCCAGACGTCGCGCCATCCCGTGCCACAGGTTGCCGACGGTTTCCTCTGGCTCCATCAGGTCTTTGGGGTGCAGCGCCATGGCCTAGCCGTAGACCGACGCGATGACGTCGCGCAGGGCCTGGGCCACGTCAGGCTCATCAGTCAGGGGTTCAATCACGGCGGCCTGCAGAGCGCGTTCGATCGGCATGCCGCCTGCGATCAGGGTGGCGGCATAGATCAGCAGGCGGGTGGAAACGCCTTCCTCCAGATCCATCCCCGACAGCGCCCGGATGTGCCCGGCCAACCGCACCAAGGGGGCCACGCGGGGGGCATCCAGCCCGCTTTCGCGCGCCACAACGGCGGTTTCGGTGGCAGGATCGGGAAAGCCGAAGGTGATCGACAGGAACCGTTGGCGGGTGGATGGCTTCAGCCGCTTCAGGATGTTCTGGTAACCCGGGTTGTAGCTTGCCACCAGCATGAAGCCTGGCGGGGCCAACAGTTCCTCGCCCGTCCGGTCGATCATCAGGGTGCGGCGGTTGTCGGTCAAGGGGTGGAGGACCACGGTCACATCCTTGCGCGCCTCGATCACCTCATCCAGATAGCAGATCGCCCCTTCCCGCACGGCGCGGGTCAGGGGGCCGTCGACCCATTCTGTGGCCCCACCGCGCAAAAGATAGCGCCCGATCAGGTCGGCGGCGGACAGGTCATCTTGGCAGGCAACGGTGTAAAGCGGACGGCCCAGACGGGCCGCCATGTGTTCCACAAACCGCGTCTTGCCGCAGCCGGTCGGCCCTTTCAAAAGAAGGGGAAGGCCGTTGACATGGGCCGCCTCGAAAAGGGCTACTTCTTGTGCGACGGGGCGGTAAAAGGGCGCGGTGCGTTCGGGAGAAAGGGCGTTCACAGGACCTCTCCTTCCGGCAGGGCAACCGGGCCTGGCGTGATGACTTCACGCCGGACGACGACTTGCGAGTAGATGAACAAGATCGCGCCCAGCACCACGGCAATGCCAGCCCCGAAGCGCATCATGTAGAACAGGCCAAGCTGGTCCTGCACGTCCATGTAATAATCCCCGACGATCCGCTGCATATGGGTCTGGATCGTGCCGGCAAAGGTCAGCACGAAGGTCATGAACGCCATGCCCCCGGTCATCAGCCAGAACGACACCATGTTCAGCACCTGATTATAGGGCGCACTGCCCCGCAAGAGCGGCATGGCATAGGTGATGATCGCCAGGTTCATCGCGACGTAGGCCCCGTAAAACGCGAGGTGACCGTGGGCCGCGGTGATCTGCGTGCCGTGGGTGTAGAAGTTCACCCCGTGGAAGGTGTGCAGGAACCCCCAGACACCCGCCCCAAAGAACGCCACCGTTGCCGAGCCAAGCGCCCAGAGAAGTGCCGCCTTGTTGGGGTGATTGCGCCGCCCCTTCCAGACCATGATGAAGGCGAAAGACATCATCGCAAAGAATGGGACCACCTCGAAAGCCGAGAAGATGGAGCCGGTCCACTGCCAATATTCCGGCAGGCCGATCCAGTAGAAGTGGTGACCTGTGCCAAGGATACCCGAGAAAAGCGCTGTGGCGACGATGACGTAAAGCCACTTTTCCACCACCTCGCGGTCAACCCCCGTCAGCTTCAGCATAAGGAACGCAAGGATCGCAGCCATCACCAGCTCCCACGTGCCCTCAACCCACAGGTGGACGACGAACCACCAGTACATCTTGTCCAGACTCAGGTTGTCGGGGTTGATGAAGGCGAAAATCCAAAGCAATGACAGCAGCCAAAGGCCGGTCAGCAAGACACCCGTTATTGCGGTCTTGCGCCCGGCCAGAACGGTCATCGAGATGTTGATCAGGAAGATCACCGCCGCAACAAGGATGCCGAACTTGACCCAAAGCGGTTGCTCCAGAAACTCGCGGCCCCCGTGGATGCCGACAAGATAGCTGCCGACCGCGCCAAGGGTGCCGACGACAAGGATGATCAGCTGAAGATAGGCCAGCTTCACCGACCAGATCTCACGCTCCGATTCCTCGGGCACAAGGAAATAGGCGGCACCGAAAAAGCCCAAGAGCAGCCACACGATCAGCGCGTTGGTGTGAATCATCCGGATGATATTGAAGGGCAGCACAGTGGACAGGGTGTTGGGCGAGACGTAGATCCAGCCTGCCAATAGCCCGCCCAGCACCTGGATGCCGAACAGGCCCATGGCGACAAGGAAATAGGCATAAGCCACTTTTTGCGTTTGATATTTCATGTCTTTCTCCTAGCCCGCATCCGTGGGCGGCCAGCCTTGGGTGTCTGTCTGATCGGCCCAGCGGAGGAACTCGGCCAGAGCGCGCATCTCTTCGGGGGTGATGGCGAAATGGGGCATCTGACGCCGCCCCTCGATCCCGCTAGGCTGGGCGGACATCCAGCCGTCCAGTGTCTCGAACGCGGCCTGCGGGTCTTCCTGCACGCCCCAGCGGGTCATCACGTTGCCCAGTTCGGGGGCGAAATAGGCGCCTTCGCCGTGCAAAGTGTGGCAGTTGATGCAGCTGTGGCGTTCCCACACATGCTTGCCCAAGCGCACTTCGGGCGACAGCGGCATTCCGGCGGTGGAAACCTTCACGACATAGTTGTGGGAATGAATGGTCATGGCCACGAACACGACGATGAAAAACAGTGATCCACCGTAGAAGATGTTCCTGGCCCGTGATTTCGTAAGGATCTCTGACATTGGGTCGGTCCTGGCGATGGTTGCGGATGTCAGGGTTCTACCCACGGATGAACGCGCGGACGTTGTTCCAGCACAACGACCCGGACGGATGGTGCGGGCAGGGTTTACGAACGGCACGCAAAGCGCAGCGGAGGCACCATGTTCGGCCCAAAGATGGACGATCCAAATTTGCCGCTGGCAGTGCTGTTTTGCCGCTGGCCCGCTGCGGCGAGTGTTTTCCTCACGCATCGCATGGTCTGCTTTGGCTGCCCGATCGCCCCGTTTCACACGGTGATCGACGCCTGTGACGAATACGGGCTGGACGAGACGCTGTTCCGCGCCGAATTGCGCGCGGCGGATGCCGGGTGAAGCGCCCCCTTTCACACGCAGGCCCGGCAGGCGTGTGACGCAACGACAAAGGCCCCGATGATGACCAAACCCACGCCCGCGCCATATGGTGGCCACGCCCTGTTCAGCTATGGCTTTCGCCCGTTATTTCTGGGGGCGAGCGCATTTGCGGTGCTGATTGTACCGTTCTGGATGGCGATCTGGTCGGGGCAGATTGCGCTGGGCGGCCCGTTTTCGCCGCTGGACTGGCACATCCACGAGATGCTGTTTGGCTATACCTCTGCGGTGATTGCGGGATTTCTGTTCACGGCCATTCCGAACTGGACCGGCCGAATGCCCACACGCGGCTGGCCGCTAATGGCGCTGACGGCGCTTTGGCTGGCCGGGCGTTTGGCGGTGGCTGGCGCGCTTGGGCTTGGGCCGGTCGCGGTGATGGTGGCCGACTGCGCCTTCATGGCAGCGATCGGGGCGATGGTCACGGTCGAGATCGTGGCGGGGCGCAACTGGAGCAATCTGAAGGTCGTGGTCCCGGTACTGCTGTATCTGGCGGCCAACATCACCTTTCATCTTGAGGCGATGGTGGCGGGCACTGCTAACTATGGCCGTCGCCTTGGTTTTGCGATGGTGGTGATGCTGATCGGGCTGATCGGCGGGCGGATCATCCCCAGCTTTACCCGCAACTGGCTGGTCAAGCAGTCGGCCCAGCCAGGCCCGCTGCCGGTGCCGTTCGGGCGGTTTGATGCGCTCAGCCTTGGCGGGGTGCTGCTGGCCTTGACGGTCTGGGTGGTCTGGCCGATGTCAGCGCCGGCCGGGGTTTTGCTGGTGCTGGCCGGTGTCGGGCAGGGCGCGC
>JBGSJU010000481.1:0-6815 GCA_041741655.1 Rhodobacterales bacterium | reverse complement strand
ACCCAGCGCGGCCTTGACCGCCGCCATCGCGTCGCCGCCGTCCTTGGTGGTCACGCCCGCTAGCCACGTTTCCAGCACGGCGGGGTTGGCCTTCAGCCAGGCGGCTGCGGCCTTGGCGGGCTCAGTGCCGTCGTTCAGGATCGCGCCCATGATCTGGTTTTCCATCGCCAGCGAAAATTCCAGATTGGTCAACAACTTGCCCACATTGGCGCATTCGGTGACATAGCCCGCGCGGGTGTTGGTCAGCACGGTTGCACCGCCGAAATCGGGGCCGAAGAAATCATCCCCACCGGTCAGATAGGTCATGGCGAAATTTGCGTTCATCGGATGCGGTTCCCAGCCCAGAAACACCACCGGTTCGCCGCGCCCATCCGCGCGGGCGACCTGCGCCAGCATGCCCTGTTCGCTGCTTTCGGCCACCTCGAACCCCTTCAGCCCGAACGCGTCCTTTTCGATCATGTCAAGGATCAGGCGGTTGCCGTCATTGCCGGGCTCGATGCCATAGATCTTGCCCTCCAGCTGGTCCTTGAATTTGGCGATATCGGCAAAATCGCTGATCCCCATGTCGGCGGCGGTCTTGTTGACTGCGAGGGTGTATTTCGCACCCACCAGATTGGCGCGCACGGTCTCCACTGTCTTTGCCTCGCGGTAGGGGGCGATGTCGGCCTCCATCGTCGGCATCCAGTTGCCGAGGAAAACGTCGATATCGCCCTTGGCCATCGCGGCATAGGTGATCGGCACCGACAGCACCTTGATGTCGGTTTCATAGCCCAGGGCGGCGAGCACGGTCGTCGTCGCCGCCGTGGTTGCGGTAATGTCCGTCCAGCCGACGTCCGAGAATGTCACTTTGTCGCATTGGGCGAATGCGGGGGCGGCGGTCAGCAGCAGGGCGCACAGCAGGGCGCTGGGGGCGGAACGGATGGTCATGGCAAGTCTCCCGGTTGGATGTTTTTTTGGATTGACGCACAGGGTAGGGTCGCCCACGCCTGCGGCGCAACCCTTTCCTTGGATTGACGCTGCCAAATTTGGCGGCTGAATTGAAATTCCGCGCCCGTCTGATCGGTCCGGGCGCATCGGACAACAGGAGCGGCGGATGAACTTGCAACCGAAAGGCAGCCATTTTGTGAATGGCGCGTATATCGACGATGCCGGCGGTGCGGCCTTTGACGTGGTTTATCCTGCGACCGGCGACGTCATCGCGCGGCTGCATGCGGCGACACCGGCGGTGATCGAGGCGGCCTTGGCCAGCGCCCAGTCGGCGCAGAAGGCGTGGGCGCGGTTGAAAGGTGTCGAACGCGGTCGCATCCTGCGCCGCGCCGCCGACCTGATCCGCGCGCGCAACCGGGATTTGTCGGTGCTGGAAACCCATGACACCGGCAAGCCCTTGTCGGAGACGCTGGTTGTCGATCCGACCAGTGCGGCGGATGCGCTGGAATATTTCGGCGGGCTGGCCGGCGCGCTGACCGGCGAACATGTGCCCTTGGGTGACAATTGGGGCTACACCATGCGGGTGCCCTTGGGCGTCTGCGTTGGTATCGGGGCGTGGAACTACCCGATCCAGATCGCGGCATGGAAAGGCGCGCCGGCCTTGGCCTGCGGCAATGCGATGGTGTTCAAACCGTCGGAAACCACGCCGCTGTCCGCGCTGGCGCTGGCGGAAATCCTGCACGAGGCGGGGCTGCCTGCGGGATTGTATAACGTGGTGCAGGGCATGGGCGAGGTCGGCGCGGCGCTGGTCAGCGATCCGCGCGTCGCCAAGGTGTCGCTGACCGGGTCGGTGCCCACGGGCAAGCGGGTCTATGCGGCGGCGGCGGCGGGCATGAAACATGTCACAATGGAACTGGGCGGCAAATCGCCTTTGGTGATCTTTGACGATGCCGATCTGGACAGCGCCGTGTCGGGCGCGATTCTGGGCAATTTCTATTCGTCGGGGCAGGTCTGTTCCAATGGCACGCGCGTGTTCGTGCAGCGCAGGCTGAAGGACCGGTTTCTGGACCGGCTGGCGGCGCGTCTGCAAACGGCCCGCATCGGCGACCCGCTGGACGAGGCGACAACCTTTGGCCCGATGGTGTCCGCGCGGCAGTTGGGCATCGTCGAGGGCTATGTGGCACAGGGGCTGGCCGAGGGTGCGCGGCTGGTCGCGGGGGGGCACCGGCTGAACGGGCCGGGCTATTGGATGACGCCGACGGTGTTTGCCGATGTGACGGACGGCATGACCATCTCGCGCGAGGAAATCTTTGGCCCCGTCATGTGCGTGCTGGATTTCGACGGCGAGGACGAGGCGGTGACGCGGGCGAACGCCACCGAATTCGGCCTGTCGGCGGGCGTGTTCACGCAGGACATGGCCCGCGCGCACCGGGTGATTGCGGCGCTGGAGGCCGGGTCCTGCTACATCAACAGCTACAACGATGCGCCGGTGGAATTGCCCTTCGGCGGATCGAAGATGTCGGGCGTGGGGCGCGAAAACTCGCGTGCCGCGATCGAGCACTACAGCCAGATGAAATCGGTGTTCGTGCGCATGGGGGCTTGCGAAGCGCCGTTCTGATTGCGGTGGGCGGCCCGATCAGGGCACGCCTCCCGCCCACCCACCCCGGCGCGCCCTGATCGGGCTGTGCCACAGGACAAAGGGCATCGTGATGGATGCGGAGTATGTGATCGTCGGCGCGGGCAGCGCCGGATGCGCGGTGGCCTATCGGCTGGCCGCGGCGGGGCGTCGCGTTGTCGTCATCGAACATGGCGGCACGGATGCCGGGCCGTTCATCCAGATGCCTGCCGCGCTGAGCTATCCGATGAACATGCGCCGCTATGACTGGGGGTTCAGGACCGAACCGGAACCGCATCTGGGGGGGCGGCGGTTGGTCTGTCCGCGCGGCAAGGTGATCGGCGGATCATCGTCGATCAACGGCATGGTCTATGTGCGCGGCCATGCGCGGGATTTCGATCATTGGCGCGATCAGGGCGCGGATGGCTGGGGCTATGCCGATGTGCTGCCCTATTTCAAGCGGATGGAGGCGTGGGATGACGCGGGCCACGGCGGCGATCCGGTGTGGCGCGGCCGCGATGGCCCCTTGCATGTGACGCGCGGGCCGCGCGCAAACCCGCTGTTTCACGCCTTTGTCGATGCCGCCGCGCAAGCGGGCTATGGCGCGACGGCGGATTATAACGGCGAACGGCAGGAAGGGTTCGGCCCGATGGACCAGACCATTCACCGGGGCCAGCGATGGTCGGCGGCCAATGCCTATCTGAAACCGGCGATCCGGACGGGCCGTGTGCAGGTGATCCGGGCCTTGGCGCAGCGCGTGGTGTTCGACGGGCGGCGCGCGGTGGGGGTCGAAGTTGTGCGCGGCGGCGCGGTCAAGGTGATCCGCGCTGGGGCCGAAGTGATCCTTGCCGCATCATCGATCAACACGCCGAAACTGTTGCTGCTGTCCGGCATCGGGCCGGCGGCGCATCTGACGGAGCATGGTATCGCGGTGCTGGTGGACCGGCCGGGCGTGGGCGCGAATTTGCAGGACCATCTGGAGGTCTACCTGCAATTCGCGGCCAAACAGCCGATCACGCTGTACAAACACTGGAACCTTGTCAGCAAGGCGCTGATCGGGGCGCAATGGTTGGTCACGCGGCGCGGTCTGGGCGCGTCGAACCAGTTTGAAAGCGCGGGCTTCATCCGGTCGCGGGCGGGGGTCGACTACCCCGATATCCAGTTCCATTTCCTGCCCATCGCCGTGCGCTATGACGGCAAGGTCGCCGCCGCCGGCCATGGGTTTCAGGCCCATGTCGGCCCGATGCGCAGCCCGTCGCGCGGCAGCGTCACGTTGCGCTCCGCGGACCCGCAGGCCGATCCGGTGATCCGGTTCAACTACATGAGCCATGATCAGGACTGGCAGGATTTCCGCGCCTGCGTGCGCCTGACGCGCGAGATTTTCGCCCAACCCGCGATGGCCGCGCATGTGCGGCATGAAATCCAGCCGGGGGCGGGGGTGCAAACGGATGACCAGATCGACGCTTTCATCCGCGACCACGCAGAAAGCGCCTATCACCCCTGCGGCACCGCGCGGATGGGGCGCGCGGATGATCCGCTGGCAGTGGTCGATCCGATGGGTCGGGTGATCAGGGTCGATGGGTTGCGCGTGGCCGACAGTTCGATCTTTCCGCGCGTGACCAACGGCAACCTGAACGCGCCGTCGATCATGGCGGGCGAAAAGATCGCCGATCATGTTCTGGGGCGCCGGTTGCCGGCGGATAACGCGGAACCCTGGGTGCATCCCGATTGGCAGGTGGCGCAGCGGTAACGCGTTAACCATTTCTTAACCTTGGTTAACTTTCCGGGTTGAAACCGCGCCACGACGGGCGCTTTCTTAACCCATGTTAAGATATGTCGCCCCTTTGCTGTTGCTGATCGCCGCCTTGGCCGCGTTGCCCGCCGTCACGGGCACCGGACGCGTGGCGGGCATCGTGCGTGTGATCGACGGCGACACGCTGGATGTGGGCGGCACCCGGGTGCGGCTCTATGGCATCGACGCGGTCGAGGTGGCGCAGACCTGCAAGACCGAACAGGGCAAGGTCTGGCCATGTGGTGAATGGGTCAGGACCGAGGTGCAGCGCGCCTACGATGGCGCCCGCGCCACCTGCACTCCGCTGGATACCGACCGCTATGGCCGCATGGTGGCGCGGTGCACCGTGGCCGGGGATGACATCGGTGCGGCGCTGGTTGCCGGCGGTCTGGCCACCGCTTATCGCCGCTATTCCACCGATTATGTGGCGCAGGAAACCGCCGCCGCCGTTGCCGATCGCGGATTGTGGGCGATGCAGGCGCAGACACCCGAGGCGTTTCGCCATGCCGCCCCCGCGCCATTGCTGTCGGGCCCTGTGGTTACGGCATCAGCATCCTGTGCCATCAAGGGCAACATTTCGTCCAAGGGTGAACGCATCTATCACGTCCCGGGCCAGCGTTACTACGACAAGACCCGGATCGAGCCGGGCAAGGGCGAACGGTGGTTCTGCACCGCCGCCGAGGCCCGCGCGGCGGGTTGGCGCGCCTCGAAGGTCTGATGCACATCGGCTGTGCGGCAAAGCGGGCTGGCGGCGGCACCGGGCGCTGATATCCTTCGTGCATGAAACTCGCACTTGATGCCCGCACCGGCCTGCCGCCGCACCTGCGTTTCCTTGCCGACCGCTATCCGCGCGACGGCTGGACCGGGCATGCCAATTTCAACGGGCTGACCGCGTTCTGGCTGGAACGGCACGGCATGTTCCGGCAGGTGATGGACAAGATCCTGACCGATACCCAAGCGCAGATCGACGCGCCCAAAACGCGCTATGCCCCGGAACTGGCGCGCTATACCGGGTTTTTCCTGAACGAATTGCACGGCCATCACGGCATCGAGGATCAGCATTACTTCCCGAAGTTTGCAGCACTTGATGCGCGTCTGGCGCAGGGGTTCGAGATGCTCGACAGCGACCATCACGCACTGGACGGGCATATCCACGGGCTTGCCAACGCGACGAACGCGGTGCTGGGCGCGTTGAAATCCGGCGCGCCGGTGCAGGACCATCTTGGCCGGCTGGAGGTTGCGCAAGCCGCGTTTCGCCGGTTCCTTGACCGCCATCTGGCTGACGAGGAAGAGATCATCGTACCGCTGATCCTGGAATATGGCGCCGAGATGAATTGATCCGCATCAATATGCGGGCGGGCGTGGCAGGCTAGGGTGGCCCCTGACAGAACCGGATCAGGAGGCGACGATGTCCCATACCCCGCACGAATTGCACGAAGAATTTCCCGAACATGCCGACCGCATCCACGCCTTGAAGGTGGAAGACCCGCATTTCGCCAAGCTGGCCGAGGACTATCACGCGGTCAACCGCGCGGTGCATCGGGCCGAAACGCTGGTGGAACCGATGGACAATCTGGCCGAGACCGAACTGCGCAAGACCCGCGCGGCGCTGAAGGACGAGATCTATCAGCTTTTGACCGCCGCAGCCGGTCAATCCACCACATAAGGCAGCACGCCCCGCGTGTTCGGATCGACCGTCAGCCGCCGTTCCAACGGTGGCACCGAGCGTTGATGGCAGGCGGGGCGTTCGCAGATGCGGCAGGATATGCCGATGGGTTCGAACGCGCGCGGATTGTCCACGTCCAACCCATCGGCATAAACCAGCGCCGCGGCGTGGCGCACCTCGCACCCCAAGGCGATGGCGAAACGGCGCACCGGCGCGCCGAAACTGCCGCCCGGTTTCGACACATCGCGCGCAAGGCTGATGTAACGCACGCCGTCCGGTGTTTCGGCCAGTTGGCGCAGGAACCGGCCCGGCGTTTCAAACGCCTGATGCACGTTCCACAGCGGGCAAGCCCCGCCGAACCGGGCGAATTGCAGCCGCGTGGCGGAATGGCGTTTGGTGATCGTACCCGCCTGATCGACGCGGACAAAGAAGAACGGCACGCCTTTTGCGCCCGGGCGTTGCAGGGTGGACAGCCGGTGCGCCACCTGTTCGATCGACGCGCCAAACCGGTGCGCCAGCAGTTCCAGATCGTGCCGGGTGTCCTGTGCCGCCGCCAGAAACGCGCCGTAAGGCATCAGCGCCGCCCCAGCAAAGTAATTCGCCAGCCCGATCTTGGCGATGGCGCGCGCCGCGTCGGTGTGAAACCGCGCCAGATCCAGCGACGCCTCGATCAGCTTGTCCTGCGTCAGCAGCGCCAGTTGCAGCAGCATCTGGAAGGTCTGGGTTTCGGGGGCCACCCGGGCCGCCAGCGTCAGGCGCCGTGTGCCGGCGTCATAGTCGCGGATGCGCGGCGCGTCGGTCCGCACCACGATGAC
>JBGSJU010000480.1:0-1855 GCA_041741655.1 Rhodobacterales bacterium | reverse complement strand
GGTCAACCGCCCCCGCGCAGGCCCATGCCACCGTGTCGTCAGGGTCGGGCGTGACGGCCAGCAGTTGCGCCGGGATCACCCGTTCGGGCAGGTCATAGATCTTGCGGAACCCGTCACGGCGCGCGACCGCCAGCCGCCCGGTGCGCCACAGATATTCCAGCGCGGTCTTGGACGGGTGCCAATCCCACCAGCCGGTGGATTTGCCCGCGCTGTCATCCTTCAGGTCGGACGACATCACCGGACCATGCGCGGCCACATGGTCCAGCACGCCATCGATGCGTTCCGCAAACCCCTGCCGCTGCCAGCGTTCCCAAAGTGCTGCCATCCCCACCGCATCGCGGGCGAATTTCAATCGCCAGTGCGGGTAATGTGCCATCGGCAGGATGCTGGCGTCATGGGTCCAGTGCTCGAACACATCGCCACGCGAAGACAGCCGGTCCAGATCGGCGGGTCGCCATGCATTTCGCCGCGCCCACAGGATCATGTGATGCGCGCGTTCGACTGTGGCGATGCTGTCCACCTGCACGAACCCCAGACGGTCGATCACCGCCATGAAATCGCGCACGGCAGGGGATTCTGCCAAGCCGTGCCGGTCCAGAAACAGCGCCCGCGCCACGGCATTGGCGATGACAGGCAATGTCATGGCTGGCGCAGCGTATCGCCCCGGCTGATCACCGGTTTCAGCACCACATGGCTGTCCACTGCCTGACCCGACACCTGTTTCACGATGATCTCGGCCGCGCGGCGACCGATTTCGGCGCGACAAGCGTCCATTGTGGCCAGTTGCCGCGGCAGACCCTGCAACAGTTCCACCCCGTTGAACCCCGCCAGCCCGATCCGGCCCGGAATGTCATAGCCCTGTTCGATCAGCCACAACAGCCCGCCCGCGCCGATCATGTCATTGGAGTAATACAGGAAATCCAGATCGGGCGTGCGCGCCATCATGGCCGCCGTCATTTCCCGCCCCTTGGCCAGCGCGGACCCGCCGGAATAGAACTCCTGATCCGCCATTTCCACCCCGCCGCGCGCCAGCGCCTGCGTGAACCCCTCGAACCGTTTGCGGGCGCGATGGTCCATCGCCATCCGGGTGCCCATGAACCCGATGCGGCGATAGCCGGCGGCAAGGATCGCCTCGGCCATCTCGCGCCCGGCACGGCGGTGGCTGATGCCGACCATCGCATCGACGGGTGTGCCGTCGGTATCCATGATCTCGACCACCGGGATGCCCGATGCCGCCAACATGGCGCGCGACGCATCCGAATGTTCCAGCCCCGCGACGATCACCCCCGATGGACGCCACGACAGCATCTCATACAGCACCTTTTCCTCTTTTTCCGGGCTGTAATCCGTCACGCCGACGACCGGCTGCAAATCGGTATCGTCCAGCGCGCGCGATATGCCCGCCAGAACCTCGGGGAACACCATGTTCGACAGCGACGGGATCACGACCGCCACAAGGTTGACCCGGCTGGATGCCAGCGCGCCCGCGATCTTGTTCGGCACATAGCCCAGCCGTTTCGCCGCCTGCAGCACCCGCGCCCGCGTCGCATCCGACACATCGCCCCGGTTGCGCAGCACCCGGCTGACCGTCATTTCCGACACGCCCGACGCCTCGGACACATCGCGCAGCGTCAGGGGGCGGGGATCTTGTCGGGTCATGGGTGTCTCCGGTCACGTCGCGCCAAGCCTAAGCGGCGCGCGCCGCGGCTTCAAGCCGGGTGACAAGCCGCACGGCTTTGGCTAGAACGCCGCCCAGTGGTCCCGTGGCTCAACTGGATAGAGCAGTCCCCTCCTAAGGGACAGGTTGCAGGTTCGAATCCCGCCGGGATCACCATTCACCCATGCAAGGCGCGGC
>JBGSJU010000479.1:0-5075 GCA_041741655.1 Rhodobacterales bacterium | reverse complement strand
CCAGCCAGAGCAACGCCAGACCGACCCGCCCGGCCCGGACCGCGCCCGCCGCGATCCAGTCGCGCGGGTCCACGGCCAGATAATGTTCGAAAACGCCCTTCGAAAACAGCACCGCAATCGCCACCATCTGCACCGTGGTTTTCCATTTCGCCAGCTTGGTGACGCGCAACGTGCCTGCCACATCGCCCAGATACTCGCGCAGGCCCGACACGAACACCTCGCGGAACAGGATCACGGTGGCGGGCAGCACCAGCCACGGCGACATCGACGAATAGCCAAGGATCACCGCCAGCGCGATCACCACCATCGCCTTGTCGGCGATCGGGTCCAGCATGGTGCCGATTTTGGTCTGCTGGCTCCACAACCGGGCCAGATAGCCGTCGAACCAGTCGGTCAGCGCCGCGCCCATGAACAGCACCAGCGCGAACCAATCCGCCCAAGGCCGATTGAAATACAGAAACATCACCGCAACGCCCGGGGCGGCGATCAGGCGCAAGACGGTCAGGATGTTGGGGATGTTCCAGCGCATGGCCTTGTTTAGCCTGTGACGCCGCCGCGCGAAAGGGGGCGGCGCGCCGCCCCCCGGTCCGAGCCGTCAGATGTCCAGAAACACCGTTTCCGCCGCGCCTTGCAGGTGGATGTCGAAGCGGTATTCGCCGGGCGCGGAGCTTTTCGCGATCAGGGTCGGCACGCGATTCTTCTGTTCGATGCGGGCCAGCAGCGGGTCGGTGCTGTTATCCGCGTCGTCGAAATAGATCCGCGTGTGCAGCCCGATATTGATGCCACGCGCGGCAATCCAGATGCTGATATGCGGCGCCTGCATCCGCCCGTCGCGGGTGGGCACGCGGCCCGGTTTGACGGTGCGGAGCGTCCAGAGGCCGGTATCCTTGTCGGCGGCAAAGCGGGCAAAGCCATTCACCTTGGGGTCCGCGCCCGCCTGTCCGGCGAATTTGCCCTGCGCGTCCGCCTGCCAGCTTTCCAACAGAGCATCGCGAAACGCCCAGCCGGTGCCGTCGATCACCTCGCCGGTGATGGTGATGATCTGGCCTGCCGCACCGTCTTCGATCGCCCGAAGGCCCAGATCCTCGGGGTAAACCGCACCAAGGCCCGCGAATGTCGGGATGCAGCCGATATGCACATAGGGCCCGCC
Organism: Rhodobacterales bacterium; assembly: GCA_041741655.1. Taxonomy (GTDB): domain Bacteria; phylum Pseudomonadota; class Alphaproteobacteria; order Rhodobacterales; family Rhodobacteraceae; genus UBA9554. Next base: position 3,925 of record JBGSJU010000479.1, on the reverse strand, counting down.
GGTCTGGGACGCGGTTTCCACCAGCGTGTTCAGGGGTTGCACCATCACATGCCCTCCAGCTTGTTTTCGAATAGCGACTGGCGACGCCCGCGCAGCACGATGTCGAATTTGTAGGCGAGGTAATCCAAGGGCCGCGACATCGACAGGTCCAAGGGCGCTACCAGCGCGTCCAGCTGGCTGCGCGATTTCACCGTGGCCGCGATGGGGCAACGCGCGATCAGCGGGTCGCCTTCGAAATACATCTGGGTGATCAGGCGCTGGCCAAAGCTGTGGCCGAACACCGAGATATGGATATGCATCGGGCGCCAGTCATTGCCGCGATTGGGCCATGGGTAGGCGCCTGGGCGGATCGTCAGGAACTGATAGCGCCCTTGATCGTCGGTGAGCGTCCGCCCGCAACCGCCAAAGTTGGGGTCCAGCGGCGCGAAATAGGTGTCGCGCACATGGCGATAGCGCCCGCCGGCGTTGGCCTGCCAGATTTCGATCAGGGTGTTGGGCACCGGGCGGCCGAATTCGTCCATCACCCGGCCATGCATCAGGATACGTTCGCCGATCGCCCCTGTGCCGTCCTTGGACCAGTTCAGGATCAGGTTGTTGTCCAGCGGGCCGATCAGGGAATGGCCGAAACGCGGCCCGGTTTCCTCAGAAGGCGTCGATTCCATCGACAAGAGCGGCCAGTTCGGGCTGCGCGTCACCGATGTCTTGTATTCCGGGTCATAGGGCACCGGGTGCATGTCCCGGCGGCGGGGGACTAGCGGTCCTAAATCGGTCATGGTTGCTCCTCCATCTCGGCATAGGTCTGTTTCGCCAGCTTCAGCGCATGATTGGCGCGCGGCACCCCGGCATAGATGGCCACATGCTGGAACACCTCTTGCACATCGGCCTTGGTTGCACCGGTGCGGGCGGTGGCGCGGATATGCATCGGAATTTCCTCGAAATTCCCCGTCGCGGCCAGCAGCGCCAGCGTCAGCATGGACCGTTCGCGCAACGAAATGCCGTCGGATGACCAGACCGTGCCCCATGCGCCTTCGGTGATCAGGCGCTGGAACGGTGCGTCGAAATCGGTTTTCGCGGCCTCGGCCCGGTCCACATGCGCGTCGCCCAACACCTTGCGGCGAGTAGCCATACCATCCGCGTAACGATCAGACATGCCCCACCTCGGTCAGGAACTGGGTCAATACGGCTGCGTATTCTTCGGGGGCCTCGACGCAGGGCAGATGGCCGGCCTTGCGGATCAAGTGAAACTTTGACCCCGGGATCAGATCGACGGTTTCGCGCACCAGATCGGGTGGGGTCGATCCATCCTCAGACCCGGCGATCCCCAGCGCGGGCAGGCGCAGCGCGGCGGTGGTGGTGTGGAAATCGGTGCCCGAAATCGCCGCCGAACAGCCGACGTAACCTTCCAGCGGCTGGCGGATCAGCATGTGCCGCCAAGCGTGGAATTCATCCGTGGCGCGGAACGGTGCGGAAAACCAGCGTTGCAGGATCGCCTCGGATAGCGCGGCGATACCGCCCGCGCGGACGGCGGCGATGCGTTGGTCCCACATCTCGACCGTGCCGATTTTCGCGCCGGTGTTCGACAGCACCACGGCGCGGATCAGGTCCAGCCGCTTTGCCGCCAGCCCCTGCGCGATCAGACCGCCGATGGACAGGCCGACAAATACGGCATCCTTGACTTCCAGCGTGTCCATGAGGCGTTCGGCATCGCGCACCAGTGCGCCCATGCTGTAAGGCGCGGGCGGGCAGTCAGACAACCCGTGCCCGCGCTTGTCATAGCGGATATAGCGCAGGTGCGGCGGCAACAGCGGCAGCACCTGATCCCACAGGCGCAGGTCGGTGCCGAGGGAATTGGCGAATACCACCGGCCGCCCGTTCGGATTGCCGTCGATCTGATAGTTCAGGCGGATGTCGCCCAGATGTGCCATACGCATCAGTATGCAAGCCCCACATAATTTTCAGCCACCACCATCTTGGCCGCTTCCGATGATTCAAGATAGGCCAGATCGGCCTCCTGCATGCGCTGGTCGAACTCGGACTGGTCGGGAAAGCGGTGCAGCATCATGGTCAGCGACCATGAGAACCGTTCCGATTTCCACACCCGCGCCAGTGCACGTTCGGAATAGCGGTCGATGCCATCGTCCTCGCCCGCATAGTGCTGCACCAGCCCCTCGTGCAGGTAGTGCACATCGCCCACGGCAAGGTTCAGCCCCTTGGCCCCGGTCGGCGGCACGATATGGGCGGCGTCACCGACCAGAAACAGCCGGCCCCAGCGCATCGGTTCGGCCACGAATGACCGCAACGGCGCGATGGATTTCTCGATCGTCGGCCCCGTCACCAGCGCATCGGCGGCATCCGCCGGGATGCGGCGGCGCAACTCGTCCCAGAACGCCAAGTCGGACCATTGGTCCACCGTATCGGTCAGCGGGCATTGCACGTAATAGCGCGACAGGTTGGCGTTGCGCATCGAACAGAGCGCAAAGCCGCGTTCATGGTTCGCGTAGATCAATTCGTGGCTGACGGGTGGCGTTTCGGACAAGACGCCAAGCCAGCCAAAGGGATAGACCCGTTCAAACTCGCGCAGCACCGTATCCGGGATCGCCTTGCGCGATGGCCCATGGAACCCGTCACATCCGGCGACGAAATCGCAATCCACCCGGTGTTCCGTGCCGTCCTTGTGATAGGTGACGTAAGGCGCCGCGCTGTCCAACCCGTAAAGCGCCACGCCATCCACGCCATGGATCACCACGCCACCCATGGCATCGCGCGCGTCATACAGGTCGCGCGTTACCTCGGTCTGGCCATAGACCATCACCTTCTTGCCGATCAGCGCGTCGAAATCGATGCGGAAACCCCGGTTCTTCGCAGCAAGATACGTGCCCGTATGTACAAACCCCTCGCGGTCCATCCGGTCGCCCACGCCGGCCTGCTGCAACATGCCGACGGTTCCCCATTCCAGTACGCCGGCACGGATGCGCGCCAGCACATAGTCCCGGCTTTGCCGTTCCAGCACCACGGTGTCGATCCCCGCCCGGTGCAGCAACTGTGCCAGCAACAACCCCGACGGGCCGCCGCCAATGATGCAAACCTGCGTGCGCATCGATTCCTCCCCCTGTTCGCGGGGTCAGGAAACGCGAAATGATTTGCGATGTCAATTAATTTGCGCGGCGTTACGCGCGGCGCAGCTATTGTGCGACCATGACCAGACCACACAGAACCAACCCGCCGCCCGCAATCTTGCACCAGGACATCGTTTCCCCCAGCCACAGCGCCACGAGGATCACCATCAGGGATTCGACCCCAATCACCAGCATGTAGGCTTTTGACAGGTCCATGTTGCGCAGCAACAGCACCTCGGTGATCACGACGGCCTGAAACACCAGCATCGCCAACCCGACCGAGGCCAGCGCCCCGGTTTCCGCGGCCTGTTTCATGAAAAACGTCGCAGTCGCGTAGCCGATGCCGGCCAGTGTGACCAAAACGAATTTCGAAAGCGCCAATGACATATCCATGCGCCACACCCCCTGCACCGCCTGCATGCCTTGCAGGGTGCGCGTTAGGTGGGTGTGGCGACAGTCGGGAATCCCTTACCCAACGTCATCCGAACCGGGTCAGCGCCATCTGGAACGTGTCGGCATCCACATTGCCGCCGGACGCGACCGCGATCACCGCATCACCGGGCAGGGGCGCAAACAGCGCCGCCGCCAGCGCCACCGCGCCGCCGGGTTCCAACACGATCTTCAACCGCGAAAACGCCAGCGACATAGCCTGCAACGCCTGCTCATCCGTGACCGCGATGCCCGGCCCGCATAGGCGCGCCATGATCGGAAAGGTGATCTCGCCCGGTTGCGGCGTCACGATGGCGTCGCAGATCGACCCGGCAAGGGCTGCGTTGCGCAGGACCCGGCCCGCCGCCAAGGACCGCGCC
>JBGSJU010000478.1:0-4902 GCA_041741655.1 Rhodobacterales bacterium | reverse complement strand
GCGGCGGTCCGGCGGGCGCCAGTGCCGCGGTAAAACGCACAGCCGGGTCGGGGCGCGCGCGTGACGTAGGCGCGGGCCAATGACACGGATTTCATGATGGCATGCACCGGATCGCCGGGGCACCGCGCCAAATGGTCGGCGGCGTGATGCCGAGGTGGAACCGCGCGTCATGGACCGCCGCGGAATTATTTCGGCGGATCATGGCCATTCCTGCGGATAGGTTTTGACCCCGGCCCGCAAGCCTTCCTATAGTTTGACCTTGCACAGCCCTGCGCAAGACAGGGTCTGCTTTGAAAACCAAGGAGGAGGACGTCATGACTTTCATCACACCTTTCGGCCGGTCCGGCCGGTTGCGCGGCCTTCTGGTCGGCATGGCCATCGCATCGGCGCCGGTTGCGGCCCCGGTTGCGGCAAGCGCCGAAGAATTCATCAACATTCTGACCGGCGGCACGTCGGGGGTGTATTACCCTATCGGCGTCGGTCTGGCCAAGATCTATGGCGAGGGCATCCCCGGCGCGCGCACCCAAGTGCAGGCCACCAAGGCCAGCGTGGAAAACCTGAACCTGCTGCAGCAGGGCAAGGGCGAATTTGCCCTCGCATTGGGCGATGCGGTCAAGCTGGCCGCGGATGGCAATGCGGATGCCGGGTTCAAGACGCCGCTGGACAAGCTGCGCGGCATCGCGGCGGCCTATCCGAACTATATCCAGATCGCGGCCAGCGCCGACAGCGGCATCAAGACTCTGGCCGATCTGGCGGGCCACAGCCTGTCGGTGGGTGCGGCGAAATCGGGCACCGAACTGAACGCGCGCGCCATCATGGCCGCTGCCGGCATGAGCTATGACGGGCTGTCCAAGATCGAATACCTGCCCTTCGCGGAATCGGTCGAATTGATGAAGAACCGCCAACTGGACGCCAGCCTGCAATCGGCGGGGCTTGGGGTTGCGTCGCTGAAGGATCTGGCGACCTCGACACCGACGATCATCGTGTCGATCCCGGCGGATGTGGTGGCCAAGCTGGGCGCGCCCTATGTGCCCGCCGTGATCCCCGCCGGCACCTATGAAGGTCAGACGGCCGATGTGCCGACCGCCGCCGTGGGCAACTTCTTTGTTACCCATGACGGCGTGTCCGAAGAGACGGTCTATCAGATGACCAAGCTGCTGTTTGAAAACCTGACCACGCTGGAAGCCAGCCACAAGGCCGCCGCGTCGATCAAGCTGGACGCGGCGCTGGACGGCATGCCGATCCCGCTGCATCCGGGTGCCGAACGCTACTACCGCGAGATCGGCCTGATCAAGGGCTGATCCACCGATGCCGAAACGGGCGGTATCCCGGTTGGATGCCGCCCGTATCCATGCCTGTTTCGGGAGGAGTGGCAGATGACTTCGCAGGGCAGCCCGCACCACGACATGCCAAAGGATGCCCCAAATCTGGGGCTGCACGATCCTTTGGCCGAAAGCTTTCCGATGGGGCCGGAAGGGCGCGCGCTGTTCTGGCTTGCCGTGGCGTTTTCGGTGTTCCAGATCGCCACCGCGGCGCATCTGATCGACATGCCCAGCCAGATCGTCCGGGCCGTGCATGTCGGGTTCCTGATGGCGTTGGGCTTTCCGCTGCTGGCGCTAATCCGGGGCAGGCCGCTGGCAGTGCGGGCCGCATCCTGGACGATGGGCGCGATCGGCGCCTTGGTCGCGCTGTATCAATGGTGGGAATTCGTGCCGCTGCTGATGCGCGCCGGCGATCCGCTGCCGCGCGACATCTGGATCGGCATCACCGCCATCGTTCTGGTGTTTGCGGCGACCTGGGTGGCGATGGGGCCGGCGCTGCCGATCATCGCCGGACTGTTTCTGGCCTATGCGCTGCTGGGCCAATACCTGCCCAGTCCGCTGAACCACCGTGGCTATGACCTGTCACAGGTGATCGACCACATGGCCTATGGCACCGAAGGCATCTACGGCATTCCGACCTATGTGTCGTCCAGTTACATCTTCCTGTTCATCCTGTTCGGCGCTTTTCTGGAAAAGGCCGGAATGATCAAGCTGTTCACCGACGTCTCCATGGGCCTTGTGGGCCACCGTCAGGGCGGGCCAGCCAAGGTGGCGGTGCTGTCGTCCGGCATGATGGGCACGATATCGGGGTCTGGCGTCGCCAATGTCGTCACCACCGGGCAGTTCACCATCCCGCTGATGAAACGCTTTGGCTACAAATCCGCCTTTGCCGGCGGGGTCGAGGCGACATCCAGCATGGGCGGGCAGTTGATGCCGCCGGTGATGGGCGCTGTGGCCTTCATCATGGCCGAAACGCTGGGCGTCGATTATGTCGAGATCGTCAAGGCGGCGCTGATCCCGGCCATCCTGTATTTCGCCGCCGCATTCTGGATGGTGCATCTGGAGGCGGGGCGTCTGGGGTTGCAGGGCCTGTCGCGCGCCGAACTGCCATCGCCGCGCCGCGCGCTGCGCGAAGGCTGGCACCTGATCCTGCCGCTGGGCGTGTTGGTCTGGCTGCTGTTTTCCGGCTATACCCCACTGTTCGCCGGCACGGTCGGTCTGGCGCTGACGGTGTTGTTGATTCTTGGCGCCTCGATCGCCCTTGGCCTGCCGTCCGGCACGATCCGGATGATCTTCTGGATCGGTCTGGGGCTGATTTCGGCGGCCTTTTTCCAATTCGGCATCGGCGTGATCGTCGTTGCCATTCTGGCCCTGATCGCGTGGAACGCCATCAGCAAGGGCGGGCGCGAAACGCTGGTCATCTGTCGCGATGCGCTGGCGGATGGGGCCAAGACCGCGCTGCCGGTGGGCATCGCCTGTGCGCTGGTCGGTATCGTGATCGGCACGATGACGCTGACCGGGGCGGCGAACACCTTTGGCCAGTTCATCGTCAGCGTCGGTGAGAAAAGCATGCTGTTGTCGCTGATCCTGACCATGCTGACCTGTCTGGTGCTGGGCATGGGGATCCCGACGATCCCCAATTACATCATCACCTCGTCCATCGCGGGTCCGGCGTTGCTGGAACTGGGCGTGCCGCTGATCGTGTCGCATATGTTCGTGTTCTATTTCGGCATCCTTGCCGATCTGACGCCGCCGGTGGCCCTGGCGTGTTTCGCCGCCGCGCCGATCGCGCGCGAAAACGCGCTGAAGATCAGCCTTCAAGCCATCAAGATCGCGGCGGCAGGGTTCGTCATTCCGTTCATGGCGGTCTATGCGCCCGAAATCATGTTGCAACCCGGCGGCGCAACCTCGGCCAACATCGGCTTTTTGCCGGCGGTGGTCTATACGGTGGGCAAGGTGGTTTTGGCCATCGGGTTGTGGGGGGCAGCGGTGATCGGCTGGCTGGGGCGGCCATTGCTGGTGTGGGAACGCGGGCTGGCGCTGGCTGCGGCGGCGTCGCTGATTGCGGCGTTGCCGTTGACAGATGCGCTGGGGGCGGCGTTGCTGGCGCTGCTGGCCGTCAGCCTGTGGCGCGGTGCAAGGGCGGTGGCATGACCGCCTGCCTGATGGTCGGGGCAAGTCTGCTGGCCCTTGCGGCCCCTGAATTCACGCTGGACTGGCAACATTCGGTCGAGAAAACCCGTTGGCGCGAAAGCTGGCGGGTGACGCCGGCGGGGTTGAACCTGACCGAAGCCGCCGTGCAGGGGTCGGGCGCGGGAATGGAACCGGGCGATGGCGCGCGCCTGCAGGACGGGTGGTGGGTGTGGCAACCGATTCTGGCCCCGCAACCCCGGTTGGTGCTCGCCACGTCGGGGATGACGGCCGGGGGCTGGCGGTTGTGCAGTGGGCAGATCTGTCAGACCATTCCGGAAACGGGTGACACCATCGTGCTGCGTCCCTGCGCCGATCCGGCCTAGAACCTTTCACCGGGCCGGGGCGGGTCCGCTCACTGCATGTCCGGCATCATGTCACGTGGTCTTGCGCCCGTACAGTTCCAACCGATGCCACGCGATGTCATAGCCCAGTTCGGCGGCAATCTCGGCCTGCAACTGTTCGATGCGGGGCGAGTGGAATTCCACGACCGCCCCGGTATCAAGATCGATCAGGTGATCGTGGTGTTGCCGGTCGGCCAGTTCATAGCGGGCCCCTGACCCGTCGAATTCGTTGCGCAGAACCGCGCCGGTCTTTTCCAGCATGGCCAGCGTGCGATAGACCGTCGCCTGCGATACCGACGGGTCCTGCTGGCGGGCCCGGGTCAGGATGTCATCGGCGCGCGGATGATCAGACGCTTCGCGCAACACCTGCAGGATCGCCAGCCGTTGGCGGGTGACACGCACGCCTTCGGTGCGCAGATCGGTGGTGGAATCGTGGTCTGGCGTGTTCATGCACAAAGCCTAGCACACAGACAATCGCGGGATCAACATTGCGAACCGTTCTCAAATGACTTGACATTCTGCAAATCGTTCGCATTATCATTCCGGAATAGTGACAGGATCCGAAATGCGCCGTCTGATATCCGCCGTTGTGCTGTGCCTGATGGTTGCCGTTCCGGCGGCGGCCGAACCGATCAAGGTGGTGACGACCTTCACCGTCATCGCCGACATGGCCCGCAACGTCGCGGGTCCGCATGCCACGGTGGTGTCGGTGACCAAGCCGGGGGCGGAAATCCACGGCTATGAACCGACGCCGCGCGATCTGGTGGCGGCGCAGGATGCCGATTTGATCCTGTGGAACGGCATGAACCTTGAACGCTGGTTCGAACAGTTCATCGGCAATCTGGGCGATGTGCCGTCCGCCACGCTGTCGGATGGGGTGGACCCGATGCCGATCCGCGACGGCAGCTATGCCGGCAAGCCGAACCCGCATGCCTGGATGTCGCCGGTTTCGGCGCAGATCTATGTGGACAACATCGCCACGGCCCTTGCCGCCGCGGATCCGGCCAACGCCACCGCCTACGCGGCGAACGCCGCCGCCTACAAGT
>JBGSJU010000477.1:0-3325 GCA_041741655.1 Rhodobacterales bacterium | reverse complement strand
GGTGCGCGCCCGCGTGAACGCCGCTTACGGCTATAACGCGATTGCCCGGGTACGGGTGACGCAGACCGCGGCGCAGGGTTTTGCCGAAGGGCAGGCGGCCTTTGGCACGGTGCCCGCCGCGGCACCCGCAGAATTGTCACCAGAGATCGTGGCCCGTGCGGCGCAAACGGCTGCGCCCATCGGCGATGTCGATTTGCGCGCGGCGCTTGAAACTTTGGCCGTGAACGTATTATCGCGGGCAGACACCGCAGAAAAGGACAGCACATGAACCGCAGATCGCTGCTTTTGGCCGGGGGCATGGCCGTGACCGCTTTGGCGGGGGTATGGCTGGTGCGCGGCGGACAGGGCACATCCGCATACCCCACGCTGGGCGCCGCAAATGCCCAGACCACACCAGTTGACACCTCGGCCGTGGTCGAGATGGAACTTGGCGCGCCGGATGCGCCGGTGACGGTGGTGGAATACGCATCCTTCACCTGTCCGCATTGCGCGACGTTCCATGCCACGGTCCTGCCCTTGCTGAAGGCGGATTTCATCGACACCGGCAAGGTGCGGTTCATCTACCGCGATGTGTATTTCGACCGTTTCGGCCTTTGGGCGTCGCTGGTCGCGCGCTGTGAACCGACGCGCTTCTTTGGCATTGTCGAGCTGATCTATGCCCAGCAACGCGACTGGTTCGGCAATGGCGATCCCGCGACCGTGGCCGAGAACCTGAAAAAGATCGGCCGCGTCGCCGGGTTGGGCGATGCGCAGCTTGACGCCTGTTTCGCCGATCAGGCCAAGGCCGAGGCGCTGGTCGCCTGGTTCCAGAAGAACGCCGAAGCCGACCAGATCGATTCGACCCCGTCACTGGTGATCGACGGCGAGAAATTCGCGAACATGCCTTATGCCGAATTGAAGGCGATCATCGACAAGAAGCTGGCGCCGTGACCGCCGCCCCTGCGGGGCCGCTGTCGGGCCTGAAGGTCGTCGAACTGGCCCGCATCCTCGCCGGGCCGTGGGCCGGGCAGACGCTGGCTGATCTGGGGGCAGAGGTGGTCAAGGTCGAGGCGCCCGCCGGTGACGATACTCGGCAATGGGGCCCGCCGTTCATCGACCGGGATGGCGACAGGTCGGCGGCCTATTTCCATGCCTGCAATCGCGGCAAACGCTCGGTGGTGGCGGATTTCACAACGCCCGACGGGCAAGCCATGGTGCGCGATCTTGTGCGGGATGCCGATGTGCTGATCGAGAATTTCAAGGTCGGCGGTCTGGTGAAATACGGGCTGGATTATGCCAGCCTGTCGGCCCTGAACCCGCGCCTGATCTATTGTTCCATCACCGGCTTTGGCCAGACCGGCCCCTATGCGCATCGCGCGGGGTATGATTACATCATTCAGGGCATGTCCGGGCTGATGTCGATCACCGGCGAACCCGATGGCCAGCCACAGCGGGCGGGCGTCGCGATCACCGATATCTTCACCGGCGTCTATTCCGTTTCGGCGATCCTTGCCGCGCTGCACCAGCGCCATGCGACCGGGCGCGGCCAGCATATCGACATGGCGCTGCTGGATTGTGCGGTGGCGGTCACCGCCAATCAGGCGCTGAACTATCTGTCCACCGGCACGCCGCCGGGGCGGACCGGCAATTATCATCCCAATCTGACCCCTTATCAGGTGTTCGACTGTGCCGATGGCTATATCATCATCGCCACCGGAAATGATGCGCAGTATCAGCGGTTGTGCCGGTTGCTGGGGCTGGATGACATGGCGACCGACCCGAAATTCCTGAAAAACGCCGACCGTGTCGCCAACCGGCCCGACATGATCGCCCGGTTGATGGCCGAAACACGCAGGCTGACCAAGGCCGACCTGTTGGCGGGCTGCGAAGATGCCGGCATCCCCGCCGGGCCGATCAACGATCTGGCCGAGGTGTTCGCCGACCGCCAAGTCATCGCGCGCGGGATGCAGATTGCGCCCGACGGCGCGCCCGGGGTGCGTTCGCCGTTTCGGTTTTCGGACGCCGATCTGGTGCTGACCCGTCCTGCCCCACCGCTGACACCACCGTTGGACGACGCCTGATCCGCAATCAATCCGGCGGGCGGCCCGACCATGCCGCCCAACGGTGTGTACAGTGGCGTGCACAGTGGCGCGCAAGGATGGCGATGTCACGGCGCAGACAGCATTGCCGGGCATAGGCGATATCCGCCCGCAAACGCCGGGCCATGAGCGCGGAACCGCCGGGAGCCGGACCATCCGGCTTTGGGCCGATCAGGCCGGGGCGCACCACCAGCACCTGCACGGCCAGCACGCCCGGATCAAGCCGGATTTCACCGGGCAGCCGGGCGCGGGGCCCGACCAGAGCCATGTCGCCCCGCAGCACGTTCCAGACCTGCGGCAAATCCTGCAAGCCCGACCGACACAGCCAGCGGCCGGTTTTGGTCAGGCGCGGATCATCAAGAAACGCACCGAAGGTGATCCATTGCCGCCGCCGCGCCGGAATGGCCAGAAGGCCGGCAAGCTGCCCGGTCGCGCCCCGCCGCAGGACGCGGAATTTCCACATCCGGAACACAAGCCCGTGGCGGCCGACGCGTTGTTCCGACCGAAACACCGCGCCACCATCGACGGCGACGGCCAAGGCCAGCAACCCCAGCAGCGAAACCCAGATCGGTGATGTGATCGGGATCACCAGAATGTCCACCGCATGCTTGATCGCCATCCGACGGCCCGGAAATGCCGCAACCATAGCGTCCGGATACGGGGCTGCAACGGCAGGTGTCGCTAGCCACGACAGGGCGGAAAATGGAACGGCAGATAGCGGCAGGGCGGACATGACGACTCCCGGGAGACCTGCGGCCAGCCTGCCCGACCAGCGGTAAAGGCCCGGTTAAGGCTGCTGCGGGACCACGGACGCCAGCAACGCCGCCATTCCGGCGGGGTCGTCGAATTCCAACCGCACCGGCAAGGTGACGACGCGCGCGCGAAACGCCATCGGCAGGCGCGCGGCGTCCTTTTCCGTGGTCACCAGTTGCGCCGCCAGACTGCGCGCCTCGCGGTCCAGCCGGTTCATCAACGCGGTCGACAGGCGTTGATGATCGTCCAGCGCCTCGGCCCGCAGGACATCCGCCCCCAGATTGCGCAGCGTGGCGAAGAATTTTTCCGGATGCCCGATGCCGGCAAAGGCCAGAACCCGCGTGCCGGCCCAGTCCATGCCGGTCTGCAACGGGCGTAGGGTGGCGGTCAGATGCTGACACACAATTGCATGGCCCCAGAGGGCGCGAAACGCCGCCTGATCGGCGGCCGTGCCGATCGACAGCACCGCGCCCGCGCGCGCCAGCCCGACGGGC
>JBGSJU010000476.1:0-2348 GCA_041741655.1 Rhodobacterales bacterium | reverse complement strand
GGGCAGGTCCAGCATCGCCTCGGCGAACACCGCGGCGATGGTGCGGTCGAACGCGGGCCGTAGATCGGCGCGCACCGGAAGTACGCCCGATGCTTCGGCCGCCTGCGCGGCGGGCGAGCTATCGAACATCTCGTCCACGTAAATCGCCAGCGATGCCACCGCATCGCGCATCCGCGCAGCGCTTTCCTCGGTGCCATCGCCCAGCCGGATCACCCATTCACCGGCATGGCGGATGTGATAGGCCATTTCCTTGCCCGCCTTGCCCGCCACGCCCTGCACCACCGGGTCGGTCGAGGTCATCGCCGCATCCCAATAGGGTTTCATCAGCGCGGCAAAATACAATTGCCGCAGCATGGTCTGGGCGAAATCCTCGTTCGGGCGTTCGACCAGCAGGCAGTTGCGATAGTCGCGTTCGCCGCGCAGATAGGCCAGCGCATCCTCGTCACGCCCCGCACCTTCCAACTCGCCTGCCCGGGCATACAGCGTGCGCGCCGTGCCGATCAGGTCCAGCGCCATGTTGGGCAGCGCCAGATCCTCTTCCAGCATCGGCGCATGCCCGCACCATTCGCTGACCCGGTGCCCCAGCACCAGATGGTCATCGGCCAGTTCCAAGAGCGCCTGCCACACCATCACATATGCCCCACATCGTCGGGAATGTCGTAGAATGTCGGATGGCGATAGACCTTGTCGGCGGCGGGGTCGAAATTCTCGGCGGCCTGATCGGGGTCGGACGCAAAGATATCGGCGGACCGGACCACCCAGATCGAATTGCCCTCGCCCCGCCGCGTATAGACATCACGCGCGGCTTGCAGCGCCAGCACCTCGTCGGCGGCATGGATCGAGCCGGCATGTTTATGCGCCAGACCGTTGCGGGCGCGGATGAAAACTTCCCAAAGCGGCATGTTCTGGCTCATGATCTATTCCGCCGCCATCTTGCGCGCCGCGCGCTTGGCGGCATGGGCCAACGCGGCCTCGCGCACCCATGCGCCGTCATCCCACGCCTTCTTGCGCGCCTTGATCCGGTCGCGCGCCATCGGGCCCTGCCCCTTGACCACGCGCCAGAATTCCGACCAGTCGATCGGGCCGTGGTCATAGCCGCCCTTGGACGCGTTCCATTTCAGGTCCGGGTCGGGCAGGGTCAGGCCCAGATATTCCGCCTGCGGCACGGTCGCGTCGATGAATTTCTGCCGCAACTCGTCATTTGTGAACCGCTTGATCTTCCACGCCATCGACTGGTCCGAATGCTGACTGTCGGCGTCATGCGGGCCGAACATCATCAGCGACGGCCACCACCAGCGATCTAGCGCGTCCTGCACCATCGCCTTCTGGTCCGGCGTGCCAAAGGCCAGCGCCATGCACAGTTCATACCCCTGCCGCTGGTGGAACGATTCCTCCTTGCAGACGCGGATCATCGCGCGCGCGTAAGGCCCATAGGAACAGCGGCAGAGCGGGATCTGGTTCATGATCGCCGCGCCATCGACCAGCCAGCCGATGATGCCCATGTCGGCCCAGGACAGCGTGGGATAATTGAAGATCGAGGAATACTTGGCCTTGCCGGACAGCAATTCCTCGGTCATCTCCTCGCGCGAGACACCCAGCGTTTCGGCGGCGGCATACAGGTACAAGCCATGCCCGCCCTCGTCCTGCACCTTGGCCAGCAGAGCGGCCTTGCGGCGCAGCGACGGCGCACGAGTGATCCAGTTGCCTTCGGGCAGCATGCCGACGATTTCGGAATGCGCGTGCTGGCCAATCTGACGGATCAGCGTGCGGCGATAGCCTTCGGGCATCGCGTCATTCGGTTCGATCTTTTCTTCGGCGTCGATGCGCGCCTGAAAGCGGGCCAGAACATCGTCGGTTTCGGTCGTGCGCCCATCGGCGCCGATCAGGCCTTGGGAATACATGGCTTGGGTCTCCTCCCGTTCGCTACACATGTTATACGTTACGAAACGCGTTTCGCAAAATGATTTTCGTAACGCTTCACGCGGGCCGTGCCGCATGGCAAGGTCGTGACATGAACAAGCAAATGATTTCCTTCGGGCATGGCTATTCGGCACAGGCGCTGGCGCGGATATTGTTGCCGCAGGGCTGGCGCATCTGGGGCACCACGCGCAGCGCGGACGGCGCCGCGCGGCTGGCGGCGACGGGAATCACCCCGCTGATCTGGGGCAGCGATGCGGTTGCCGACGCGTTGGCGGGCGCGTCACATCTGCTGACCTCGGTTTCGCCCGACCGCGACGGTGATCCGGTGCTGCGCCAGTATCACGATGCCATCGCAACGGCGCCACTGGTCTGGGCCGGCTATCTGTCAACCACCGGGGTTTACGGCGACCATCAGGGCGGCTGGGTGG
>JBGSJU010000475.1:0-2668 GCA_041741655.1 Rhodobacterales bacterium | reverse complement strand
CGCTGGCGATCGAGGGGCTGGACGCCGCATCGCGCCCCACGGTTGACGAACGCAAGGGGCCGATGGTCAGCGCGCCGGACGCGGCTGTGCAGGGGTTCTTGCGGTCCACCGGCCTGACGCTGGACCAGTTGGAACGCCGTGCGGACAAGAAGGGCGAGGTCTGGTTCGCCGTGATGCGCCGCGACGGCCGCCCGGCGGCGGACATCATCGCCGAGGTGCTGGCGGATGTGATCCGCAACTTCCCGTGGCCCAAGTCGATGCGCTGGGGGTCCGGGTCGCTGCGCTGGGTCCGGCCCTTGCAGTCGATCCTGTGCATCCTGACCACGGAAGCCGGGTCCGAGGTTGTGCCGCTGACCGTCGAGGGTTTCACCGCCGGTGCCACCACCGAAGGCCACCGTTTCATGGCGCCGGGGCGGTTCGCGGTGACGTCGTTCGACGATTACTTCGCCAAACTGCGGCGCGCCTTTGTCATCCTTGACCCCACTGAGCGTGCCGACGCGATCTGGAATGACGCGACGCAAGCCGCCTTTGCCATGGGGCTGGAGGTGGTCGAGGATCGTGGCCTGTTGGCCGAAGTCGCGGGGCTGGTCGAATGGCCCGTCGTGCTGCTGGCGCGCATCCCTGCGCCGTTTTTGCACCTGCCGCCCGAGGTGCTGCAAACCTCGATGCGCGAACATCAGAAGTTCTTTTCGCTGCGCGACCCGCGTTCGGGCCGGATCGAAGGGTTCGTGACCGTGGCCAACCGCGAAACCGCAGACCACGGCGCCACGATCCTGAAAGGCAACCTGAAGGTGCTGTCGGCCCGGCTGTCGGACGCGCGGTTCTTCTGGGACAACGACCTGCGCGTGGCGAAAGCGGGGATGACCGACTGGCTGGACGGGCTAGCGTCCGTCACGTTCCACAACAAGCTGGGATCACAAGCCGTCCGCATCGCGCGCATTGCCGCGCTGGCGCGCGAGATCGCGCCGCTGGTGGGGGCTGATCCGGACGATGCCGAACAGGCGGCGCGGCTGGCCAAGGCCGATCTGCGGTCGGCGATGGTGGGCGAGTTCCCCGAATTGCAGGGCGTGATGGGGCGGTATTACGCGCTGGAAGCGGGGCGAGATGCGGCCGTGGCCGACGCCGCGCGCGATCACTATTCGCCGCTGGGGCCGTCGGATGACGTGCCGACCGCGCCGGTCTCCGTCGCCGTGGCGCTGGCCGACAAGCTGGACACGCTGACCGGGTTCTGGGCGATTGACGAGAAGCCGAGCGGGAGCAAAGACCCCTTCGCGCTGCGGAGGGCGGCGTTGGGGGTGATCCGGTTGGTGCTGGGGAATGGGGTTAGATTTGATCTGACTAATATTCTGTTAAGCTCTCTCAAAGAGAATGAACTGGCTGCTCAATGGGCAACTGCTTTGTGTTCGCCAAACTATCTGATTGAATTTTCGGGGTTCGAAAAGTTCCGGGAAACTGCTGCGGTCAATAGTGAAAAGGTGACTGAAAAAGGCGTCGACCTCCTCGCCTTCTTCCACGACCGCCTGAAGGTCTACATGAAAGACCAATCCATCCGTCACGACGTCATCGACGCCTGCTTGGCCATGCCGGGCAACGACGACCTGACCCTGCTGGTCAAACGCGCCGAGGCGCTGAACGCGACCCTGCAAACCGAGGACGGCGCGAACCTTGTCCAAGGCTTCAAGCGCGCCAACAACATCCTGACGCAGGCCGAGGCAAAGGATGGCGTGGAATACAGCTACGGCGCAGACCCCAAATTCGCGGAAACGGCCGAGGAACGAGCGCTGTTTGCCGCGCTGGATGCAGCCGAGGCCAAAATCGCCCCCGCCATGGCCGCCGAGGATTTCACCACCGCCATGGCCGCGATGGCCGCCTTGCGCGCCCCGGTGGATGCGTTCTTTACCGCCGTGCAGGTCAATGCCGACAACCAGATCGTGCGTCGCAACCGGCTGAACCTGCTGTCGCGCATCCGCACCCTGTGCCTTTCGGTCGCCGACCTGACCAAACTCGACGGCTGACCCGCCGCGCCGGCGGAAATGCTGCGGCCACTGTGTCACACAGCCGTGACACCCGTGCTTGCCAAGGCGGGCGCGCGGGGTCATGCTGCGCGCGAACCACGAAAGGTGCCGCAGTGCAGCACGACCCAAGCCATATCACCCTGATCACGCCCACCTCCGCCATCGCCATCGCCACCCATGGTGGGCGGGCGAAATGTCTGCAGCGGCTGGTGCGGTTGAACATGCCAGTGCCGAAAACCGTCGCATTGTCGTTTCTTGCCGTCCAGCGCATTGCGGCGGGCGGCATGCCCGACATGGCGCGCCTGCTGGAACCGTTCGGCGCGGCGCCCTTGGTCTGTGTGCGCCCGTCGTCCGAAGACCCGGATTGGGGCGGGCCGGGCGCGATCCTGAACATCGGCATGAACGATGCCCGCTATGTCGATATGTGCGACGTGCATGGCCCGGATGCGGCAACGCGGGCCTATCTGCGCTTTGTGCAAAGCTATGCGACGCATGTCGCGCGGCTGGACCCCGATGTGTTCGACGACATGACGCTGGACGGGGTCGAGGGCCTGTCCGAGGTGTTGCGCGCCTACGAGGATGAAACCGGCGACCCGTTCCCGCAGGACCCGGCGCGGCAACTGTCCGAAGTGCTGCGGTCGATGGCGCGGGCC
>JBGSJU010000474.1:0-5795 GCA_041741655.1 Rhodobacterales bacterium | reverse complement strand
CGTCAGTTGAATGAACGAGTTCATATCGGTAACCGGGGTATTATTCATCCCCCGGATGATATCTCCCGCTTGGATGCCGGCGCCCGCCAGCACAATGCCCAGACCGCCACCGGTGCTGAACAGGATGGCGATCGCCAGCGCATTGCGCCGCGCATCACCCGCAAACAGCCCGGCTGTCAGCGCCCCGGCCGTGGAAAACGACATCGCGCCAAAGAACCCGGCCAAAGCCCGCAGCGCGGTCTGCCAGCGCAGATCGGCGTTCAGCCCGGTCAGCAGCAGTGCCGCCACCGTCATCACCAGCCCGACCCCGAACAGCAGCGCCGGGCGCACGCGCCCGATCAGCAGCATGGTCAGCACCGCGCCGCCGATATAGCCCAAGGCATTCGCGGTGTTCAGCCAGCCCGCCTGCGCGTAGGTCCAGCCCAGTTCGGCCCGCATCGACGGCAGGATCAGCCCATAGGCAAACCGCGCAAAGCCATTGGTGACCGTCACCCCCAACGCCAGCCCGGCCAACAGCCACCAGTCGCGGGACATGGCCGGCGTCATTGCCACGCGCGCCAGCGCGCCAGTGCCGCCTCCATCGTCAGGAAGGTGGCGCCATTCGCGCGCAGTCCGGCGATCAGCCGTTCCAGAAATAGCATCCGGTGGCCGCGCCCGATCACGAAGGGGTGGAATGTGTAGGTCAGGATGCCGCGCGGGCAATTGGCCCGCATCCAGTCGAAATCGCCCTGCCAGATTTCCAGCACATCGCTGGGTGCGGCCAGCCCGCGCAGCAGCCCCGCCTTTATCGGCATGAATTCGAACTGCGGGAAATCATCCAACACCCATGACACTGGCATTTCGATCAGCGACGTCGGTTCCCCCGGCACATAGGGCGCGTGCAACGGCGCGGGCGCGGGACGGCGCACCGGATACAGGTCCACGTCATGCCCCATCAGCGAACTGTCATAGGCAAAGCCGTGGTCCAGCAGCAGATCGACGGAATGATCCGACAGATCCCATGCCGGTGAGCGATAGCCCGTGGGCCGTCGCCCCGTCGCGCGTTGCAGCGTATCCAGCCCCCGCGCCAGTTCCTCGGCCTCGCCGTCGCGGCCAAGGGTTGCAGGCACCCGGTGGGTCCAGCCGTGATGGCCGATCTCGTGCCCGTGGCGCAAGATCGCTTCGATATCGGCAGGATAGCTTTCCACCGTATGGCCGGGCACAAAGAATGTCGCCGGAATGGATTCACGTTCCAGCAGCGTCAGGATGCGGGGCAGGGCGACCGACCCGAAATCGCCGCGCGACAGCATCACCGGGCTGGTGCGGTCATTGGCGATGAACAGGGACGTGTTGTCGTGGTCGAACGTCAGGCAGACGATATGATCGGTCATGCGCGCCCTCTGGTGCTGGTTTGCCTGCATCAAACCTGCAACCGCCGCACGGCGCAACCTTGCAATCCGCCGCCCCTCTCGCTAGCAGAAACCGGAGTTTGCAGGGATGAAAGACCATGACGCTTGACGCGCTCGCCCAGAAATACCGCGCCGCCATCGCCGCTGCGGCGGACGAGGCCGCGCTGGAGGATCTGCGCATCGCGGCCATGGGCAAGCAGGGCGAAATCAGCCTGCGGATGCGCGAACTGGGCAAGATGAGCCCCGAGGAGCGTATGGTGATGGGCCCGGCGCTCAACACGTTGAAGGACGAAATCACCTCGGCGCTGGCCGCGAAAAAGGCGGGGTTGGCGGATGCCGCGCTGGATGAACGGCTGCGCGGCGAATGGCTGGACGTGACGCTGCCCGCGCGTCCGCGCCGCATGGGCACGCTGCACCCGATCTCGCAGGTCACGGAAGAAGTCACCGCGATCTTTGCCGATATGGGGTTTTCCGTTGCCGAAGGCCCGCGCATCGACACGGACTGGTATAACTTCGACGCGCTGAACATCCCGTCGCACCACCCCGCGCGGGCGGAAATGGACACATTCTACATGCACCGCGCGCCCGGCGATGCCCGCCCGCCGCATGTGCTGCGCACGCACACCAGCCCGGTGCAGATCCGGTCGATGGAAAAAATGGGCGCGCCGCTCCGCATCATCTGCCCCGGCGGCGTTTATCGCGCGGATTATGACCAGACCCATACCCCGATGTTCCATCAGGTCGAGGGGCTGGCGCTGGACCGCGATATTTCCATGGCCAACCTGAAATGGGTGCTGGAAGAATTCGTCAAGGCGTTCTTCGAGGTTGACCATGTCGAACTGCGCTTCCGCGCCTCGCATTTCCCGTTCACGGAACCGTCCGCCGAGGTGGACATCCGCTGTTCCTGGGCCGGGGGCACGCTGAAAGTGGGCGAAGGCGACGATTGGCTGGAAATCCTCGGGTCCGGTATGGTGCATCCG
Organism: Rhodobacterales bacterium; assembly: GCA_041741655.1. Classification (GTDB taxonomy): domain Bacteria; phylum Pseudomonadota; class Alphaproteobacteria; order Rhodobacterales; family Rhodobacteraceae; genus UBA9554. The sequence goes on along the minus strand of JBGSJU010000474.1, from coordinate 3,427 downwards.
AAGGTGATCGCGGCGGGCGGCATCGACCCGGACGTGTATCAGGGCTTTGCCTTTGGCATGGGCATCGACCGCATCGCCATGCTGAAATACGGCATCCCGGATCTGCGGGCGTTTTTCGACAGCGATCTGCGCTGGCTGCGGCACTACGGCTTTGCCAGCCTCGATGTGCCGACGCTGCACGGCGGATTGTCGCGATAACGGTGGGTTGAAAACCCACTCTAAAGAACGGAACCAAGCGCATGAAATTCACCCTCTCCTGGCTGAAACGGCATCTCGATACGCAGGCGTCTGTGGCCGAGATTGCGGAAACGCTGACCGATCTGGGTCTTGAAGTTGAAGAGGTCATCGATCCGGTGGCGAAGCTGGCGCCGTTCACGCTGGCCAAGGTTTTGCAGGCGGAACAGCATCCCGATGCCGACCGGCTGCGGGTGTGCCGTGTGCTGACCGACGAGGGCGAAAAACAGATCGTCTGCGGCGCGCCCAATGCGCGGGCGGGGATCACCGTGGTGCTGTGCAAACCCGGCGATTACGTGCCCGGCCTCGACACAACGCTGGGCATCGGCAAGATCCGTGGCGTCGAAAGCCATGGCATGATGGCGTCGGAACGCGAGTTGGAACTGTCGGACGAACATAACGGCATCATCGAACTGCCGTCGGGCGAGGTGGGCCAGCGGTTCGTCGATTGGCTGGCCCGCAACGCGCCGGACAAGGTCGATCCGGTGTTCGAGATTGCCATCACGCCGAACCGCGCCGATGCCCTTGGCGTGCGCGGCGTGGCGCGCGATCTGGCGGCGCGGGGTCTTGGCACGCTGAAACCCGTTGCCAAGGCGCAGATCGAAGGCGCGTTCCCCTGTCCCATCGGGGTGCGTATCGATGACGACACGATGGTGCATGGCTGCGCGGTGTTTGCGGGTCGGTTGATCCGGGGCGTCACCAACGGGTCCAGCCCGGACTGGTTGCAGCGGCAGTTGAAGGCGATCGGGCTGCGGCCGATTTCGGCGCTGGTCGATATCACGAACTGGTTCACCTATGACCGCAACCGGCCCCTGCATGTGTTCGACGCCGACAAGGTGACGGGCGACCTGCGCATTCACCGCACCCAAGGCGGCGAAACGATGCTGGGGCTGGATGACAAGACCTACACCTTCGGCCCCGGTCAGGTGGTGATTTCGGATGCGACGGGCATTGAATCCATCGCCGGCATCATGGGCGGGGCCGCCACGGGATGCACCGCGGCGACGGTGAATGTTTTCCTCGAGGCCGCCGTCTGGGACCGCGTGCAGATCGCCATGACCGGCCGCGCGTTGAAGATCAACACCGATGCGCGCTATCGCAACGAACGTGGCATCGACCCGGGCTACAACATGCAGGGGCTGGATGACGCGACGCAGATGATCCTTGACCTGTGCGGCGGCACCGCGTCGAATGTGGTGATCGCGGGCGCGGTCCCGGATACCGCGCGCGCCTACAAACTGGCGCCGGCGCGGGTGCAAAGCCTTGTCGGCATGGATATTTCCGAATCCGAACAGCGCCAGACCCTGACGCGGCTGGGGTTCCGGATGGACAGCGACATGGCCTGGGTGCCGTCCTGGCGGCCCGATGTGATGGGCGAGGCCGATCTGGTCGAAGAAGTGGCGCGCATCGCGTCCCTGACCAAATTGCGCGGTCGCCCGTTGCCGCGCCTGCCCGGTGTGCCGAAACCCGTGCTGACCCCCACCCAGACCCGCGAACGCATCGCGCGGCGCACGGCGGCGGCGCTGGGGTATAACGAATGCGTCAGCTACAGCTTCATCGACCAACCGGCGGCCGCGCTGTTCGGCGGCGGGACCGACGCCACGATGCTGGCCAACCCCATCGCGTCGGACATGAGCCATATGCGCCCCAACCTGTTGCCCGGCCTGTTGCGGGCGGCGGCGCGCAATCAGGCGCGCGGTTTTATGGATCTGGCGCTGTTCGAGGTGGGGCCGGTGTTTCACGGCGGCGAACCGGGCGAACAATCGGTGCAGGTGGCGGGCCTGCTGATCGGGCGCACCGGGCCGAAAGACAGCCACGGCACATCGCGCCCCGTCGATTTGTTCGACGCAAAGGCGGATGCCGAGGCGATCCTTGCCGCCCTGGGCGCGCCGCAGAAGGTAATGATCCTGCGGAACGGTGCCGCGTGGTGGCATCCCGGGCGGCATGGCCAGATCGGGCTGGGCCCGAAGAAGATCCTCGGCACCTTTGGCGAGGTGCACCCCCGCATCCTGCGCGCGATGGACATCAAAGGGCCTGCGGTCGCCTTTACCCTACATCCCGCCGAGGTGCCGGACCCCAAGGTGCGCAGCGTTGCCCGCCCCGCGCTGGTGATGCACCCGTTGCAACCGGTAGACCGCGATTTCGCCTTTGTCGTCGATGCCCGCACCGAGGCGCTGGTGCTGGTCAATGCCGCCCTTGGGGCCGACAAGGCCTTGATCGCGGATGTGCGGGTGTTTGATGAATTCGTCGGCGGCGCGCTGGGGGCGGACAAGAAATCCATCGCCATCACCGTGCGCCTGCAACCGCAGGACGCCACGCTGAAAGAGGCCGAGATCGAGGCCGTCGCCGCGAAGATCGTCGAAAAGGTCGTAAAGGCCACCGGCGGGGTGCTGCGCGGCTGATTGCGACCTTTTTGCCGCGCCACAGCCGCGCGTGCGCTGAATTTCCCCGTGAAAGCGTCGCGCTGGATGATGTTGCGGTATGGTCGCAGCAGTCGCGCTGCGACCTTGGCATGCAACAGAGGAAACGGAACGGATGCTGAACGAGTTCAAGAATTTTATTGCACGTGGCAATGTCATGGACCTTGCCGTCGGGATCATCATCGGCGCGGCCTTTACAGCCATCGTCGGCAGTCTGGTCAGTGATCTGATCAACCCGATCATCGGCCTGATCCTGGGCGGGGTCGATTTCACCAACATGTTCATCGTGTTGTCGGGCAATGTGCCGGATGGCGTCGGCCTGCAGGCGGCGCGCGATGCCGGGGCGGCGGTGTTCGCCTATGGTGCCTTCATCACGGCCATCATCAATTTCCTGATCATCGCCTTTGTGGTGTTCATGCTGGTCAAGGCGGTCAACGCGTTGAAATCGGTGACGGAAAAACCCGCCGAACCCGCCGCGCCGGCGGGTCCGACGGAAATCGATCTGCTGATCGAAATCCGCGACGCGCTGAAACGTCAGGGCTGATCTGACCTGTCGCTGCGCCGGCAACCGGGTCGGGCTATGGGGCGGCCTGCAGCGGATAATCCGCCAGCACCTCATAGACCGACCCATCGCGGGTCAAGATGCTTTCATACAACGCAAAGCCCTGCACCGCAAAGGCGGGCAGCGTGAAATCGCCGCGTGCCGCCAGAAACCGGCCCAGCCGCGCCGCCTGATCGGGCGACAGCCCGCGCGAAAACCGCGCCAGCGTGAC
>JBGSJU010000473.1:0-6924 GCA_041741655.1 Rhodobacterales bacterium | reverse complement strand
GCCTCCAGCGCGCCGGCCAGCGCCAGCGCCGTGGCGCGGTCGATCCCGGCAGTGGTGATGGCCGCCAGATTGGGGCGGCCTTCGGTCAGTGTGCCGGTCTTGTCAAAGGCAAAGATCGTCGCGCGGGACAGGGGTTCGATGGCCGACATCCGCATCGGCAATACGCCGAATTGCGAAAACCGCCCGGCCACGATGGCCAGCGCCACCGGGGTTGCCAACGCCAGCGCGCAGGGGCAGGTCACGATCAGCACCGAAATCAGGTTCGGCAGCACGCGCGCCGGGTCGATCACCGCCCAGATGGCGGCGGTCAGCACCCCGATCAACAGCACCGCGCCGACGAACCATGGAACGATGCGTTCGGCGGCCTGCACGAATCGCGGGCGTTCATCCATCCCGCGCGACACCATCTGGCGGATGTCGTTCAGGGTCGAGGCATCGGCGCCATGCGTCACCCGCACCTCGACCGGCTGGTCGATGTTGCAACTGCCCGCGATCACCGCGTCGCCCTGCCGCCGCAGCACGGGGGTGGAATCGCCGGTCAGCAACGCTTCGTCGAAACTGCTGCCGGGGCTGATCAACTGCCCGTCCAGCGCCAACGTCTCGCCCGGCAGCACGCGCAGCACATCGCCCACGCGCACGTCATGCACCATGACCTGTTCCGGCCCGGATGGGGTCAGGCGCGTGACCTGTCGCGGGATGATCTTCAGCATGCGGTCGATGGCGCTGGCGGCGGTCAGCCGGCCCTGCAATTCCCAGGCCCGCGCGGCCAGCAGGAAGAACACGAACATCACGATGGTGTCGAAATATACATCCCCTGCGCCACGCACTGTCGCATAGGCCGACCCCAGCCAGCCCAGGGACAGGCCCAGCACTACCGGCACATCCATGCCCGCGCGGCGGTTTTTCAGGTCGCGCCAGGCGCCCACAAAGAAATCCGCCCCGGAATAGGCCATCAGGATCGTGACCACCGGCAACACGAACCACCGACCCAGTTGCTGGAACATCGGAAGGCTGCCATCCGGGTCCGGCCCGATCCAGTAGCCCGCGATCTGGAACGCCATCACCGGCATCATCAGGAGGAAGGCGAACAGCAGCCGTTCAGCGGACCGCCGCCGCGCCTCGTCCAGCAGATGCGCGCGGCGGGTGGCGTCATAGGGATGGGCGGAAAAGCCGATCTCGGCCACGGCCTGCAGGATGCGGCTCAGCTTCAGCCGCCCAGGATCCCAGCGCAGATGCGCCTGATGGCTGGCGGCGTCCATGCGGACATCCTGCACCCCGTCCAGCCCGCGCAGGGTCTTTTCGTTCAGCCACAGGCAGGCCGAGCAACTGATGCCTTCCAGGATCAGCGACACCGCGCGGCTGTCGTCCACCGTGCGGACAAAGGTTTTCTGCACCTCGGGGTGGTCATAGACGCTGAAGGCCAGCGCCTGCGGATCGGTCTTGTCCGCCAGCGTGGTGCTGCGAAAGCGATAGAAATCCTCGGACCCCTGCGCGACGATGGCTTCGGCCACCACGCGGCAGCCCTGGCTGCAAAAGCTTTGCGTCTGGCCCAGAACCGTGGCGGTGGGCGCGTCGGCACCGGGCACTGGCAGGCCGCAATGGAAACAGCGCGCCGATAGATCGGCGGTCAGGTGGTCGCGCATGTCGTCCCCTTTCGGCCCGCCGCAGGCTTAGTCCTGCGGCACGCCAACCTGCCCCAGCGAGGCATAGTATTTCGCCAGCGCGTCAATCTCGGCTTCGGTCAGTTCGGCGGACAACAGGCGCATCCGCGAATAGATGTCGCTGTGCCGCGCGCCGGATTTGTAGAGCCGCAGTTGCAGTCCGGTATAGTCAGGCGTCTGGCCCAGCAGCGACGGGTAATCCGGAAACTCGCCCTTGCCGGTGTTGCCATGGCAGGCCGAACAGGGCTGGATCATCCGGGCCGGATCGCCCAGCCAGTGCAGGGTTTCGCCGATCTGCTGCTCGGCGGGGGTCAGGTCGGCAACAACCGCCTCGGCGCCGGGCAGCGAGGCATACCATTTCGCCAGATCGGCCATGTTCTGATCGGTCAGTTCCTCGACCAGATAGCCCATCAGCGCGCCGCCGTCGGCGATGCTGCGTTCCCAGTCGTGGTAATCGCGCAGCGATTTATAGGTATAGCCAGATACCTGCCCCGCCAGATTGGGCCAATTGCCCGACCGCGCGATGCCCGCGTCGCCATGGCAACTGCTGCACAGCAATTCGTCATGCAGCGTCTTGCCCGCTGCCGGATCGGCGTTCTGCAACAGCGCGATGACCTCGGGCGTCCAGGCGACGTTGCTGGACGGCGCGCCCAGCGTGGCCAGTTGCTGCGGGTCCTGCGCGGCGGCGGTCGTAGCCGCCAGCACCAGGGCAAGGGTCAGGGATTTCGGCAGCATGGCGTCAATATCCATAGGGCACGGATTGCGGAGCGTTGATGATCCAGAATTGCGCGATCGGATAACCATAGCTGATCACCATGTAGGCCAGCATCGCCCAGTTCCAGAAGGCCAGCGAATTCAAGAGGTTGGGCACCTGCATCGGCTGATGCACGGCGACCGCATAGGCGACCTCGGTGGTCGCGGCGCGGCGTGGGTTCAGATGCGTGGCGACCAGTATCCAGACGAACAGGATCGCCGACACCGTCAGCATCACCGACCCCACCATCATGATCGCCATATGCGGCATCAAGGTGGCGTTGATCGCGGGGCCATAGGCCTCGAGCGTATCGACCCGGCGCGGTTGGCCCAGCAGGCCGATGATATGCCAGGGCCCGGTGGTGATGCACATGCCGATGGCCCAGGTCCACAACTGCCACACCGCCAGCCACCGCGACGCCAACGCGCGGCCCGTCATCAGCGGCCAGGCCCAATAGGCGACGGCAAAATACATGATGACCGTGGTGCCGCCAAAGATCAGGTGGAAATGCCCCGTCACCCATTGCGTGTCATGGATCAGCGCGTTCATCGCATAGGACGCGTTGATCACACCGCCAAAGCCGCCAAAGGTCAGCATGCCCATCGCAAGGATCGTTGCCAGCGTCGCCGGATTGTTCCAGCGCATCCGGGCGACCCAGCCGAACAACCCCTTGCCGCCGCGCAACCGCCCCGAGGATTCCAGCGTGCCCATCACGGTGAAGCCGGTGATCAGGGTGGGCACCGCCACCATGAAGGTGCCGAACATGTGCAGCAGTTTCCATCCTGCCTCTTGCTGCGGGTCCATGTACAGGTGGTGAAACCCGATCGGCACCGAAAAGATGAACAGCATGACAAAGGCGATGCGGGCGAATTCGTCGGAAAACAGTTTCGTCCCCGCCTCGCGCGGCATCAGCGTGTACATCGCGATGTAGGCCGGAAACAGCCAGAAATAGACGATCCCGTGCAGCGTCCAGGAAAACAGCGTGCGCGCCAGCCCGGATTCGATGGTATCGACCCAGCCCAGCAGCAGGGGGATGATCTGGAACAGCACCTCCAGCACTGCGCCCATCGACGTCCAGCCCCACAAGAGCGCGGTCATCGCAAAGCCGAACATCACCAGCGGCACGGCGCGGCCCGGATTGGCGCGGCGCCAGATCATCATGGCGATGATCATGTCGGCAACCCAGAAATAAGACCCCACCACCAACAGCGCGACACCGACATAGAACGGCAGGATCGCCAGTTCGGGCGGATAGAAGGTATACATCACCGACGCCTGCCCGGTCAGCAGCGCATAGGCCGCCAGCACGGTGCCCAGCAGCGCCAGACCGAACCCGGTCCAGGAAAACGCGGGCGACCACAGCGGCTGGTTCAGGGAATGGATCGCGGCGTGATAGCCGTAGCCCATGATGAAAAAGGTGGTCAGCACATAGGCCATCAGCACGCCATGCGTGGACACCGAGGCGTAATACAGGTCGGCGCTTTCGGCAGCCGGAAACAGGTTCGACCGTTCGGCCACCTGATAAAGGCCCATCGGGATCGCCAGCGCGAATGACCCGAAGGCCACCCACATGTTCGCCAGCCCCAGCCGGTTCGCCTGCCGGGTCAGGTCAACGGCCTGCGTGCGCGGCACCAGCCGCTCGTCGGAAATCACGCTCATCCCTGGCCTCCGGCGCTGGCCGCGGCCAGTTTGAACTGATCTTTCGGCACCACGTTGAACACGCCATACATATAGGCATGCGCCGGGCCGCAGAATTCGTGGCAGACATAGGGCACTTCGCCCAGCATGTTCAGCTGTGTAGTCACCTGCGACGCATAGCCGGGCACGATCATCAGGTTCAGGTTGCTGCCCGGCACGTAGATGCCATGCAGCACGTCGAAACTGACCACGCGCAGGGTGAATTCCTCGCCCTGCGGGATGTCGATGCGCTGCGGGTAGAAGCCGTAGCGCGCGGCAACCATGCGCACCACCAGCTTGCCATCCGCATCACGGCTGGTGCCGATCTTGTCCTCGGCGAACTCGCCGCCGCTGCTGGCCAGATGGATCTGCGCGCTGTCCACCGCCTCGACATTCGATGGCGGATGCAGGTCGGTGACGGCGGCACCATAGATCTGCACCACCCAGGTCATCACAACCAGCGCGCCGATGATCCACAGCCAGCGCTTTTCCAGTTTATCGACGTGAAAGGCCATCGGTTTACCTCACCACGCCGGCGGGCTCGAACAGCCCGTACCAGAAATACAGCCACAACGCCGCGAACAGGATCGCATAGACCGCCAGCACCGCGAAGGTGCCGCGCGGCGATGAATTCAGGATCGCATCGCGTTCGGCGGGGGTCACGAAAGCGGGGTCCGCGGCATAGGGATCATCACGCGGATCGGGGGGAGAAAGTTTATCAGCCAAAGCAATCGACCTCGAAGTTTTCCATCCATGCGGCCTGATAGAAGGCCTCCATGCGGTTGATCTGGTGGGTGGCGTCCAACGGCGAGACGCCACCGGCGTCCTTGGCCTTGACGATCTTGTTTTCGGCGCGGTCATAGCGGAACACATCGGCGATCGACACGCCATATTCCGCGCTGACCCGGCTGAAGCAGACGTTGGAATACATCGGCTCGATCAGGTCCTGCCCGGTCAGCAACCGGTTGACCTGTAGTGCCACCAGTTTCGCCTGCGTGTTGGCGGAATAGCCCGATTTCGGCATGTCGCCCGCAATCGCGGCATCGCCGATCACATGGATGCCCGCATGGCGCAGCGACTCCATCGTCTCGCCGTTCACCGGGCAGAACCGGCCATCGACCAGATCCATGTCATAGGCCAGTTTCGCGGCCTTTTGCGGTGGGATGAAATTGATCACATCGCCCTTGATCGTCTCGCCCGCCTGCGTCGTCACCGTCATCGCGGCGGCGTCCACGCTGACCACCTTGCCGCCCGCCGCACCTGGCACCCATTCCAGCGTGCCGGGGGCAGAATGCGTCACCACATCAGCGGGCATGTTCTTCATCTTGGTGTCGGGAATGTTGAAGCCATACAGCCGGTTCCACCCCAGCATGAAGGGCTGGTCCTTGGTGAACCCGTCCTTCAGGTCGAGGATCAGCAGTTTCGCGCGCGGTTTGGTGATGCGGAACATCTCGACCAGCAGCGAAGCACGCTCATAGGGGCCGGGCGGGCAGCGATAGGGCACTGGCGGCGGCACCAGAATGAAGGTGCCATTGTCAGGCATCGCGGCAACCTGCGCCTTCAACGTGAGCGTCTGTTGCCCGGCTTTCCACGCGTGCGGAATGGTGGTTTCGGCCACGTCCTGGCTGTAACCTTCGGTTTCGTCATAGACGAAATCGATGCCGGGCGACACGATCAGGCGGTCGTAATCCAGCGTTCCGCCCCCCGCCAGCGACACGCGGCGGGCCGTTGGATCGACGCCCACCACCCGGTCATAGGCAAAATCGATGCCGTATTTTTCGCGCAGCACGTCATGGGTCACGGTAATCTCGGCCATCGGGCTGTGACCGGTCACCACCTCGTTCGACCCCCAGCAGCGATAGATCTGCCGGTTGGGTTCCACCACCGTCACGCGCAGTGCGGGGTTTTCCAGTTTCAGGTATTTTGCGGCGGTCGATCCGCCGGTGCCGCCGCCGATCACCACGACATGCGGCGCGGCCTGGGCAAAGGCGCGGCGCGCGTTGCCGGTGGCCATGGTCATGCTGGCCCCGGCGGCCAGGATTTGCAAAAAGTCGCGGCGTGACGGGGACATGGCGTCGCCTTTCATTCGGTGGTGGCAGGGGCAAGGCGGAACGACGGCGCCAGCGCCGGCGGCGGCAGCGCGGCAAAGTAATCCGCCATCGCCGCGATTTCGGCATCGGTAAAGGCGGGCGCGACGCGGTTCATGATGGTGGCGTTGCGGGTGCCATCGCGATAGGCGACCATCGCCTTGATGAAATCCTCGCGCTTCAGGCCGGCCAGCGCCGGGATATAGCTGACGGCGGGCACCCCATTGGTGCCGTGGCAGCCCGCACAGGTCTGCCCCATCATGCGGCCATAATCGGCATCCGCGGCGACCGCAGCGGATGCTGACAACATCATGGCACCCAAGACGACAAGACGGCGCATCAGTTGGCGTTCCTTCATATTCTGTTTTTCGTATGCATATTTGCCACAGCCCCGGACTTTGGGCCACTGGTTTGATGCAAGCTGGCGAAGTTGTCGCATGGCCGGTCATGTCCGTGATGAAGCGCGGTTTGCGGCCCTGCGACCCAAACATGACTGCCATAGACATATTCAAGGACCGTCATATTGACTTGGATCAAGTCTGCGGGGCCATCTCGCAAAAACCCTTGCGCAAAAAACCCGTGCGCAAAATCCGGTCTCCGCGAGCCGGGTTGCCCTGACCCGGACACCCCCCGACGCCGCAAAGCTTCTGCGTTACAGCAATCCGATGTCGGCCAGCGCCCGGCTCAGGTCGGGCGGCAAGGCGGTATCACCGGCACGCGTCGCCCGCAGATCGGGCGGGGCATC
>JBGSJU010000472.1:0-1962 GCA_041741655.1 Rhodobacterales bacterium | reverse complement strand
GCGTTGCACTCTGTGTCCGCCATGCCGGTCCCGGATGGCCACAGCGATCAGCCGTGATCGGGTGCGCGGCCCGATGGCGCGCGGTAGGGCCGCGTGACATCCTTCAACGTCAGTTCCAGTGCCTCGACACGGGCCCGGATCGCGCCATCACCCGCCAGCATCAACGTCAGCGTGCCGCCCGGCGGGTCGGCATCGGGCGCCCAGTCGAGCGACAGCACCGACAGCACCAGATCCTTTTCGCCCCGCGCAAACCCGGTGGAGGCCACGCCCAGCACCTGATCCACGATCAGCACCGCCTGCACCCGTTCCGCACCATGGCGGTCGCGCCCGGTATCTTCCCAGCGGAACCGGTTCAGGAGCAGCGCCAGACGGCGTTCGCGCGGGCGCCATGTCATTTCATGCGCCGGAAACACCGCGTCCTGACACAGCGCCGAGATCACCTGCACATCCTAGGGCGTCAGCGCGCCCAGATGCAGCGGCCGTTCGCGCCCGTCCTCGAACCGCGCGTCCGCGCCAATGGACTGGCCAGTTGACTTGGGGGGGATCGGCGGGGTCATCGGCCCGACACCCGTTCGATTTTCGCGCCGATGGCAGACAGCTTTTCCTCGACCCGCTCATAGCCGCGATCCAGATGATAGACCCGGCTGACCACGGTTTCCCCCTGCGCCGCAAGGCCCGCAAGGATCAGCGACACCGAGGCGCGCAGATCGGTCGCCATCACCGGCGCGCCTTTCAGGCGATCCACGCCGGTGACGCGGGCGGTGCCGCCATGTACGTCGATCTTGGCCCCCATCCGCATCAGTTCGGGGGCGTGCATGAACCGGTTCTCGAAAATCCGTTCCTCCAGCACCGACACGCCATCGGCGGTGCAGAGCAGAGCCATCATCTGCGCCTGCAGATCGGTCGGAAAGCCGGGGAACGGTTCCGTCACCACATCCACCGCGCGGATGCGGCCGTTTTTCTGCGCCACGGTCAACCCGCGCGGCGTTTCCGTCACGCTGATGCCGGCCGCGTCGAGCTTCTCACAGAACGCCGCCACCAGATCGATCCGCCAGCCCAGACATTCCACCGCGCCGCCGCAGATCGCGGGGGCCAGCATGTAGGTGCCCAGTTCGATGCGGTCGGTGACGACGGGATGCGTGGCGCCGTGCAACCGGTCCACGCCCTGAATTTCGATGGTCGATGTGCCGTCACCGGCAATCTGCGCGCCCATCTTGCGCAGGCAGGTCGCCAGATCGACGATTTCGGGTTCGCGCGCCGCGTTCTTCAGCACCGATGTGCCCTTGGCCAACACCGCCGCCATCAGGAAATTCTCGGTCGCGCCGACGGACGCGAACCGCATCTCGTGCACCGCGCCTTTCAGCCCGCCCTTGGTCGTGGCATGCAGATAGCCCTCGCGCAGGTCAATCTCGGCCCCCAACGCGGTCAGCGCATCGATATGGATGTCCATCGGCCGCGCGCCGATGGCGCAACCGCCCGGCAGCGATACCACCGCATGGCCCAGCCGCGCCAACAGCGGCCCCAGCACAAGGTTCGACGCCCGCATCTTGCGCACGATGTCATAATCCGCGACCGGGTTGATGGTGCCATGGCTGGCCATCGCCAGCACGCGGCCATCGGCCAGCGAGGTGACCTCGACCCCCAGTGACTGCAACAGCGTGGTCATGGTGCGGATATCCGACAACCGCGGCGCGTTGGTCAGCGTCAGGGGTTCCTCGGACAACAGCGTGGCGGGCATCAACGTCAGGCAGGCATTTTTTGCCCCCGCGATGGGCACCTGCCCCGACAACGGTCCATTGCCCGTCACCATGATCTGATCCATCAACCCTGCCCCTGTTCTTCTGTTTCTTCTGGTGGTTCCGCGCCGGTTTCGGGCAGCGGTCCGGGTCGCGTAGCGCCGTCCTCTGCCGCGCGCAAGACCGCCTGCGCCTTGCGCCGCGCCATGTTCGCCTTCAGCGCCGA
>JBGSJU010000471.1:0-3014 GCA_041741655.1 Rhodobacterales bacterium | reverse complement strand
CGCCGCCGCCCGCGTGACCGCGCGCCCGGTGCGGGGCGACACATAGGCCAGCCCCTCGGTCGCGCCCGTGACGGCACAGCGCGACAGATCCAGTGCAAATCCCAGCGTTTCCAGCAGCAGCAGTTCCCAGCGCAGATGCGCGGCGGGCCAAACCTCGGGGTAGGACAACAGATCAAACAGCGCGACGGTCGCCTGATAGAGCCCGTCCTGCGCCGCGCGTTCCGGCAGGGTCGCGCGCAACAGCGCCACGCTGGCCCCAAGGCCCAACAGCGTGCCGGGATGCGCCATCGCCTGCCCCGCACGGCCCTGCAGGGGTTCCACGGTGAAGGCACCGATGTGATCTTCCAGCCGCGCGCGCCAGACCACGTCCAGTTGCGTGCCGGGTTGCAGCGTTGCCGCCATTCTGCGCCCCGCACCGCCGCGCACCACGCCCGCATGGCGGCCATGGGTGGAGGTGAACACCTCGACGATGGCTGCGGTTTCACCATGTTTGCGCGCGCCCAGACAGATGCCCTGATCCCGCCATTCGATCATCGCGTTCCCTCGCGCCTCAGGTCAGGCCCGCGCTGTCCAGCAGGTGGCGGCCGGCGCGATCCTCGACCTCGATCACCCAAAGGTCGGGGTCCATGCGGCGCTGCCGGGTGATGGCGGCGTCCACCTCGGGCTCGGGCCCATCGGCCAGCACCTGCCACATGCGCGCGCCCGTCGCATCCCACCCGCGCTGAAACGCGCGCGCTTGTCCGTCCAGCGTGGCCAGTTTTACCAGCACCGCGCCCGCCGTGTCATCGCCATGCGCCACGACAAAGGCCGGGATATCCGACAGGCGCAACCGCGCCAGATAGGCATCGACCCAGAACCGCGCGGACAGGCGCGCTTCAGCCATTGTTGCCCTTGGTGTTGCCGTCCTTGAAATCCAGACCCATCTCGGAATAGCGTTCGGGTTCGTCCAGCCAGTTCTCGCGCACCTTCACCTGCAAAAACAGGTGCACCTTGCGGTCAAGGAACGCCTCGATCTCCGCCCGGGCCGATTGGCCGATGGCCTTGATCGTCTCGCCCTTGTGGCCAAGGATGATGCCCTTGTGGCCGTCGCGCGTGACATAGACCACCTGATCGATCCGCACCGACCCGTCGTCGCGCTCAGACCACATCTCGGTTTCGACGGTCAGTTGATAGGGCAATTCCTGATGCAGCCGCAGCGTCAGCTTTTCGCGCGTCATTTCGGCGGCGATCATCCGCAACGGCAGGTCCGCCAGCTGATCCTCGGGGTAAAGCCACGGACCCTCGGGCAATTCGGCGGCCAGCCAGTCGCGCAAGTCATCGACGCCGTAGCCTTTTTCGGCGGAAATCATGAAGGTGCGGGCAAACGGGAACCGTGCGTTGATATCCTCGGTCAGCTTCAACAGCTTCGGCGCCTCGGTGCGGTCGATCTTGTTGATCGCCAGCGCGATCTTGCGGCCTTTGCCAAGATCGGCCAGCCCGTCAAGGATACGCCCGACGCCATCGGTGATCCCGCGATGCGCCTCGATCAGCAGGACCACGATATCGGCATCCGCCGCCCCGCTCCAGGCCGCGGCGACCATGGCGCGGTCCAGCCGCCGGGTGGGTTGGAACAGCCCCGGCGTATCGACGAACACGATCTGCGCCGCGCCCGGTCCCTCGCCGACCATCGCCACGCCCCGGATGCGCGCACGCGTGGTCTGCACCTTGTGCGTCACGATGGACACTTTCGCGCCCACCATGCGGTTCAAGAGCGTCGATTTGCCAGCGTTAGGCTCGCCGATCAGGGCCACAAATCCGGCGCGGGTGGGGGGTGTGTCTGTCATGCCCCGCCATAGCCGATTGCAGCGCGTGGCGCCAGAGGGGGCCATAATTCGGCCAGCTTCTCGCAATAGACGATGCGCTTTAAAGTCAATTTGCTGTCGGATTTTTCATGGACGTCTTTACACAGCTCCTTTTCCTGATCCTGATCGGTGCTTTCGCCATAGGTTTCTTGCAGAGAAAAATCCCGAAGGGGAAACGTCGGCCAGACCGTCCGAACAATACCTGGGACAACCCATCACGCGAACTGCCGCGCGAAACCCCTGTTTTGCGCGCCAAGGTCCCACAGCCACCGCGCACCGGTGTGCTGAAAGGCCCGGCATGGGTCATCGATGGCGACACCATCGTGATCGCCCATCAACATATCCGGCTTTCGGGCATCGACGCGCCGGAAATGGACCATCCCTATGGGGTCAAGGCCAAATGGGCGCTGGTGGCGCTGTGCAAGGGCCAGATCATCCGGGCCGAATTCCACGAAGCCCAAAGTCACGACCGTGAGGTCGCAACCTGTTACCTGCCCGATGGCCGCGACCTGTCCGAGGAAATGGTGCGGCTTGGCTTTGCCATCGACTGGCCCAAATACTCGGGCGGCAAATACCGTGACTTCGAAACGCCCGATGCCCGGAAAAAGTTGTGGCGCGCTGCCGCGCGGCAAAAGGGCATGATGCCGCCGCACTGATCGCGTCTCAGGCCCGTTGATCCAGCGCCGCCAGCACCTCGACGGTCAGCACATCCAGCGGACGATCGGCTTCCAGCCGCAGCACCGGGGCGGGTTGGCGCGCCAGCCATGCCTCTTGTCGCACCCGCGACCGGCCGGTGGCGCCCTCGTCGTCATAGCTCATCGCCCAGTCCAGAAAGCTGCGGTGGATCGCTTCCATGTCGCCACCGGGCAGGATGCGAGGGCCAAAGCGGGCCGCCTCGCGCACCCGCAGCCGGATCAGGCGCAACGGGCGGGCGAGTGTCAGGAACACCACCAGATCGGCGCTGGCGACCAGCGTGTCGCCCCACCCCTCGACCTCGCCCGACACAACCCAGCCCTGCCCGGCCATCAGCCGTTCCATGCGGGCGCGGCGTTCGGGGACGGGGTATTTTTCGATGAAGGGCGGATTGGTCGGGGCCCAATAATGGTCATCGGTGTCGATCAGCGGCACGATCAGCGCGCGCGCCACGGCGCGGCCCAGCGACGTGGCCCCACA
>JBGSJU010000470.1:0-2224 GCA_041741655.1 Rhodobacterales bacterium | reverse complement strand
CCGGTGAAGTGCTGTCGTATGCCTGGTATCAGGGCGCCACGCTGGTGGGCGGCCAGGCCACCTTTACGATCGACGCCGTGGCCGCGGACGATTTGACCCAATACTACTGCCGGGTCAGCGCCGCCAGCGGTTGCGTTTTGTCGGCGGGCACGGATGCGGGCGCGGATGCGGGCAGTGGCATGACTGCAAACGGTGTGACGCCCGCCCATTGCCCGCGCACCGAAGTTGGGGCCAGAAACAGGGTCCAATTCTCGGCGGCGCGGGCCCGCCAGGTCTGCCAGACGCCGCTGCGGATGCCCTGTTGCGCCGCCGCCGCGTCTTTCCAGACGGCCAGAATCGCCCAGACCTGCCAGTTGGGGCGCGGGGTGAACCCCTCGCCGGTGCCCGACCCGCAAAGCTTGAAAAACTCCAGCCCCGATTCGCGGCGCAGCTTGCGTGGGGCCAAGGCCATCTGGCCGATGACCCACCACCGCGCGGCGCGGCTGGTGAAGCGAAACAGGCTGAGCGTGACAACGGAAATGGCGCAAACCCCACGTAAAAGTGTCAGGTGCATGTTACACCCATTTGCAGACAGTGGAAGCGGAAAGCGGCAGATTATCCGTGCATCAACTCAAGAGTTGTAAATCCAGGTGGACAGTTTATCGTGATTTCATGACTCATATTCTGCGCTCCGCACCCGCTTCATCCGCCCCTGTCGCGCCGTCTCAGGCCCTATCGCAGGCCCCGTCGCAGGCCCTTGTCATTGGGGCGGGTCTTGGCGGGCTGGCCTCTGCGATGCGACTGGGGGCCAAGGGGTGGAAAGTGACCGTGTTGGACCGGCTGGACCGGCCCGGCGGGCGCGGATCGTCGATCACGCAGAACGGATACCGCTTCGATCTTGGCCCGACAATCGTCACGGTGCCGCAGATCCTGCGCGAGTTGTGGGCCACCTGCGGGCAGGATTTCGACACGGATGTGAAACTGGTGCCGATGGACCCGTTTTACGAAATCCGCTTCCCTGATGGCCAGACCTTTGCCATGCGCAAGGACGGCGCCGCGATGGAGGCCGAGGTGGCCCGGATCAGCCCCGGCGATCTGAAAGGCTACCGGCGGTTTCTGAAGGACAGCGAGGCGCGCTATCGTTTCGGGTTCGAGGATCTGGGGCGGCGGTCCATGCACAAGCTGTGGGACACGCTGGCGGCGATCCCGCGTTTTGCCGCGCTGCGCGCCGACCGGTCGGTCTATGGCCATGCCGCCGCGCGGGTGCGCGACGAACACCTGCGATTCGCGCTGTCGTTCCATCCGCTATTCATCGGTGGTGATCCGTTCAGGGTGACGTCGATGTATATCCTTGTCAGCCACCTGGAAAAGGCGTTCGGCGTGCATTACGCCCAAGGCGGCGTGCAGGCGATTGCCGATGCCATGGTCAAGGTGATCGAAGGGCAGGGCGGGCGCATCGAATATGGCGCCGAGGTGGACGAGGTGCTGGTGAAACAGGGCCGCGCGGCGGGCGCGCGCATGGTCGATGGCACGGAACGGCCCGCCGACATCGTGGTGTCGAACGCGGACGCGGGCCATACCTATGACCGGTTGCTGCGCAACCATCCCCGCCGCCGCTGGACCACGAAGAAACTGGGCCGCGCGCGGTGGTCCATGGGCCTCTATGTCTGGTATTTCGGCACCAAGGGCACGCGCGACATGTGGCGCGACGTGGGTCATCATTCCATCGTTGTCGGCCCGCGTTACCGCGACCATATCGCCGACATTTTCCGCCGCGGCGTGCTGGCGGATGACATGAGCCTTTATGTCCATCGCCCCAGCGTCACCGACCCGTCCTGTGCGCCGGCGGGCGATGACACCTTCTATGCGCTGTCGCCGGTACCGCATCTGGGCCATGACAATGGCGTGGACTGGCAGGCGGAACAGGAGCCTTATCGCCTGAAGATGTTGAAAATGCTGGAAGAACGCCTGTTGCCCGGCCTGTCGCAGCATCTGACCGAAAGCCTTATCTTTACCCCCGAGACGTTCCGCGACCGTTACCTGTCGCCGCTGGGGTCGGGATTCTCCATCGAACCGCGCATCCTGCAATCGGCGTGGTTCCGCCCGCATAACCTATCCGAGGAATTGCCGGGCCTGTTCCTGGCCGGCGCGGGCACCCATCCGGGTGCGGGTGTGCCGGGCGTGATCGGCACGGCGGAAGTGCTTGGCAAACTGGCCCCCGACGCGCCCCGCCGCGTGCAAGTGG
>JBGSJU010000469.1:0-5880 GCA_041741655.1 Rhodobacterales bacterium | reverse complement strand
GCTTTGCCGTGTCGGCCGAGGACTATGAGGTCAATCCAGTCCTTGCGCGCGCCATGGATCGCTTTTTCATGCTGCACGCCGACCACGATGCCGCTGGACCGGTTGCGCCAGAAACGTGCGCAGGCCCGCGCGCTGAAGGTGCAGATTGACGCCGTGGTCCATGTCGCGGAAAGCCGTCTGGCCTTGCCGATGATCGGGTCCACCGCATTCTTCAAACCGCATGGCTGTGACTGGTCGTGGCGACCGGCCTTGTGGCGCGGCCCGCTGGACCGCCCCGGCCAGTCATCGGTACGCACCAAGACGATGCTGGGCACCGAGGTGACGCTGTTCCACGATTGCCTGCGGTCCGAACTGACGCTGCGACAGGTGCGCAACCGGCGCGAGGCCGATCTGGCGCCCTTTGGCCTGCGGCTGGACGTGTTCCGGTTCGACGGGTCGTTCCTGTCGGTGGTGATCGACCTGCCGGATGCCGCCGTGCAGGGGTTGAAACGGCGGCACCTTTTGCGGCTGGATACCATCGTGGAAACCGAAAAACCGCTGGAAATCTTTGCCCGGCTGAACATCAAACATGGCCCGAACACCGAACAGATCGTGCGCGAATTGCCGTTGGGCGCGGCCGAGGTGATGGTGGAATTCGACATGGCCTATACCAAGCTGAACGAAAAGCGGGTGGAAAAGGCCTGGATCGATCTGATCTTCGAAGGGCCCGAGATGAACATGGTGATGGTGCGTGACCTGACCTTCAGCCGCCGCCCCAGAGCCGAAATGTGAGCCGATTTCCAAACCGCCCCCCAACTGCCGCCGCGTGACAGGAGCCTGCGCATGACCTCGCTGACACTGACTAAGACCCGGTTCGTCGCGGGCGTCTGGGAAGGCGTGCTGACCGGCGGGCCGGGCGGGGCTTGGCAACCAAAGTTGGCCGTCACCCATCTAGACCAACCCGTGCCCGGACCGGACATCACCGAGGTGCGCAGCGCCGGTCACTGGCTGGTCCGCGTCATCGTGCCCGCCGATCTGATCAGCGATGGCGTGACGACGTTCCTCATCCGTGACACGGAAACCGGCACGGTACTGGACAGTTTCGCGATTCTGGCCGGTGACGCGCTGGCGCTGGATATCCGGGCCGAACTGGATCTGTTGCGCGAGGAACTGGACATGCTGAAACGCGCGTTCCGGCGGCATTGCGTCGAAACGATGTAAAGCGGCACCATCGCGCCCCACCCGGACCGGCGTGAATTTTTCATGACAGGCCGCATCAGGGCTTTTCATGCTGCAGCGATTTCGATATTTCCCGAATTATGGAAATGTATTCGTGTTTCGCCAGCTTGTTTCATCCGATGCCGGTGCGGCGTCGCCTTGGCGGGTTTCAACCGGCGCCGCGAATGATCCCCTGTGGTTTCCGAGGAGGCACCGATGTCCGACCCGAAGAATGTCTTGTTCCTGTGCACCGGCAATTCGGCCCGGTCGATCATGGCCGAAGCGATCATGAACCGCGAAGGACTGCGCAATTTCCACGCCTTTTCCGCCGGATCGCAACCGGCCGGTCAGGTCAACCTGATGGCGCTGGCGCTGTTGAAACGCAACAACCACGATACCAGCGGGATGCGGTCGAAATCCTGGGACGAATTCGCCGGGCCGGATGCGCCCAAGATGGATTTCGTGTTCACCCTGTGCGATCAGGCCGCCGCCGAGGAATGTCCGTTCTGGCCCGGCCAGCCAATGACCGCGCATTGGGGCCTGCCCGACCCGGCCGCCGTCACCGGAACCGATGCGGAAAAGGCGCTGGCTTTTGCCGACACCTACCGCATGCTGACGAACCGCATCAGCATCTTCCTCAGCTTGCCGATGGCGCAACTGGACAAACTGAGCCTGCAAAGGCACCTTGATGACATTGGCAAGACCTGAGCCATGGACCTATCGCGTCGGCTGACCGCCGAGTTTCTGGGAACCCTGCTGCTGGTCTGCACGGTGGTCGGATCGGGCATCATGGCGGATGCCCTGACACCTGACGATGCCGTGGCGCTGTTGGGCAACACGATCCCGACCGGGGCGATCCTGTTCGTTCTGATCACGGTGCTGGGTCCGCTGTCAGGCGCGCATTTCAACCCGGCGGTCAGTCTGGTGATGGCGATCCGCGGCGCGCTGCCTTGGCACGATATGGCGCCCTATGTGGCGGTGCAGGTGGCAGGCGCCATCGCCGGATCGCTGGTCGCGCATGTCATGTTCGATCTGGACATCGTGCAGCTTTCGGAAAAATCCCGCACCGGCGCGCCGCAATGGTTTGCGGAATCGGTGGCGACGTTCGGCCTGCTGTTCACCATTCTTGGCGGGTTGCGTATGCGGGCCGATGCGGTGCCCTTGCTGGTCGCGCTGTATATCACGGCGGCCTACTGGTTCACCGCATCGACATCCTTCGCCAACCCCGCCGTCACCATCGGGCGGGCGTTCAGCAATACCTTTGCGGGCATTGATCCGGCGCATGTCGCCGGGTTCATAGTGGCGCAGATTGCCGGCGCCTTGGCCGCGATGGCGCTGGCGGGCTGGCTGTTCGAAAAGGACACGGAATGACCCCTGATATGAACGTGGTCATCCACCACAACCCCGATTGTGCCACGTCCCGCAATGTGCTGGGGATCATCCGCGCCGCCGGCTACGCACCGACCGTCATCAACTATCTGCACGAAGGCTGGACGCGGCCACACCTGCTGGCGCTGTTCGCCGCGGCGGGTCTAACGCCCCGCACCGCGTTGCGGACCACGAAAAGCCCGGCCGCGGACCTGGGCCTGCTGGACCCCGCCGTGCCGGACAACGTGATCCTGGCCGCGATGCTGGAACATCCCGTTCTGGTCAATCGCCCCATCGTTTGCACGGCGAAGGGTGTCCGGCTGTGCCGCCCGTCGGAAACCGTGCTGGACCTGCTGGACCGCCTGCCGCCCGGCCCGTTATACAAGGAAGACGGCGCGCTGATCATCGACGCCGATGGACGTCGCCTGTGACCGATACGCCCGCCTTTGCCCCCGACCATTTCCGCGCCATCGACAGGGACGCGCTGGTTCCCATGCCGCGCAAGACCTACCCACCGCGCATCCTGATCCTGTACGGGTCGCTGCGCCCGCGCAGTTTTTCGCGCCTGTCAGCGGAAGAAGCGGGGCGAATACTGGAACGATTTGGCTGCGAGGTGCGGTTTTTCAATCCGTCCGGCCTGCCTTTGGTCGATGACGCGCCCGATACGCATGAAAAGGTGCAGGAATTGCGCCAACTCGCCCTGTGGTGCGAAGGCATGGTCTGGTCCAGCCCGGAACGCCATGGCGCCATGACCGGGCTAATGAAAACGCAGGTGGACTGGCTGCCGCTGGCGCCCATAGGCGGGGTGCGGCCCACGCAGGGCAAGACGCTGGCGGTGATGCAGGTCTGCGGTGGCAGCCAGAGTTTCAACGCGGTGAACCAGATGAGGATTTTAGGCCGCTGGATGCGGCTGATCACCATTCCCAACCAGTCATCGGTTGCCCGCGCCTTTGCCGAATTCGATGAAGATGGCCGGATGAAACCCAGCCCCTATTACGACCGCATCGTGGACGTGATGGAGGAGTTGGTGAAATTCACCCTGCTGACCCGCGACGCCAGCGCCTATCTGGTGGACCGCTATTCCGAACGCAAGGAAACCGCCGAAGACCTGTCGAAACGGGTGAATCTCCGGTCGATCTGATCGCTTTGCGCCAATCCCTGCGGCCTGCTATTCTGAGCAGATCATGTCGGAGGTTCCCATGCGTCGTCTGTCCTGCCTGCTTGCCCTGTTGATCAGCGCCTGCGCAGCCCCGGCACAGCAATTGCCGCCGGATTATCTGCCCGGGGCGGTGTACGGTCTGGACAGCGAAAGTTGCACCCGCATGGGCGGGCAGGAAACCCGCGACGGCAACGGACTGACGATCTGCGTTATGGGCACCGCCATCGCGGTCTATGCCTGCGAAGGCGAGGGGTTTGTCAGCCTGATCCAGACGGCGTCGGGCGCGACGCTGCTGAAAACCGGCGACGGCAGTTTCGGCCCGGTCGAACCCCGCCCCGCCGCATCGGGCGAGTTGCTGGGCGGCGAACATGCCGCGCTGCACATGAAGGGGGCCGATGTGGGCGATGGCGCGGTCCTGATCCGGCCTACCGGAAACACATCCTGTCGCAAGGTTCGGTGACGCCGCGTCGGGGGTGACAGGCGGGGGGCTGTTGGCGTTGTCTGGCGCGCAACAGGGAGGCCGCCATGACCCACTATCCGCATCTACTCGCCCCGCTTGATCTTGGTTTCACCACGCTGAAGAACCGCGTGCTGATGGGGTCGATGCACACGGGTCTGGAGGAAACCCGCGACTGGAACCGCGTCGCGGAATTCTATGCTGCGCGGGCGCGCGGGGGTGCGGCGCTGATCGTGACGGGGGGCATGGCGCCGAACCGTGAAGGTGGCGTGTTTCCGGGCGCGGCGGGGCTATACACCCCGCAGGACATCGCCAACCACCGCATCGTGACGGACCGTGTGCATGACAACGGCGGCAAGATCGCGATGCAGATCCTGCATGCCGGGCGCTATGCCTACGGCCCGGATTGCGTGTCGGCCAGCGCGATCAAGTCGCCGATCTCGCCCTTTGCGCCGCGCGAACTGGACGAGGCGGGCATCCAGAAGCAGTTGGACGACATCGCCACCGCTGCCGCCCGCGCCCGCGAGGCAGGCTATGACGGGGTCGAGGTGATGGGGTCCGAAGGCTATTTCATCAACCAGTTTCTGGTGACCCATACCAGCAAGCGCACGGATGATTGGGGCGGCAGCTATGAAAACCGCATGCGCGTGGCGATCGAGGCGGTGAAGCGCGCCCGCGCCCTGACCGGCCCCGATTTCATCATCATCTACCGGCTGTCGATGATCGACCTGATCCCCAACGGATCGAGGTTCGACGAGGTGGTGACTCTGGCCAAAGCCGTAGAACAGGCGGGCGCCACCATCATCAACACCGGCATCGGCTGGCACGAAGCCCGCGTGCCCACCATTGCCACGTCGGTGCCTCGGGCCGCATTCGCGTGGGTGACGAAGAAACTGATGGGGCATGTCGGCATTCCCGTCATCACGTCGAACCGCATCAACACGCCTGCTGTCGGCGAGCAGGTTCTGGCGGATGGCTGCGCGGATATGATCAGCATGGCCCGCCCGTTCCTTGCCGATGCGGATTTCGTGAACAAGGCGGCGGCAGGCCGCGCCGATCTGATCGCGCCCTGCATTGCCTGCAACCAAGCCTGTCTGGATCACACATTCTCGGGGCGGCTGACATCGTGTCTGGTGAACCCGCGCGCCTGCCATGAAACCGACATCACCATCGCACCCGCTGCGGCGCCGAAACGCATCGCCGTGGTGGGCGCAGGGCCTGCGGGCCTGTCGGTCGCCCTGACGGCGGCGGAACGCGGGCATCAGGTGACGCTCTTTGACCGCGCCGCGCAGTTGGGCGGGCAGTTGAACCTTGCGAAACAGGTGCCGGGGAAAGAGGAATTCTTTGGCCTTGTCGATTGGTTCGCCGCCATGATCACGGAACATGGCGTAGACGTGCGGCTGAACACCGACGCCACCCCCGACCTGCTGGCCGCGTATGACGAGGTCATCATCGCCACCGGCGTCGCCCCGCGCGACCCCGCGATCCCCGGTCAGGACGGCCCAAATGTGCTGTCCTATATCGAGGTGCTGCGTGGTGCCGATGTCGGCGCGCGGGTCGCGGTGATCGGCGCGGGCGGCATCGGGTTCGATGTGGCAGAGTATCTGACCACCGACCATTCCCCCACCACCGACCTGCCCGAATGGCTGCGCGAATGGGGCGTGGCGGACCCCGCGCAGGTGCGCGGCGGTCTGGCCCC
>JBGSJU010000468.1:0-1581 GCA_041741655.1 Rhodobacterales bacterium | reverse complement strand
CGCGCCCGGCCAGACCATCGCGGCACGGGCCTGCCCAATCGCCAAGCCTTCGGCGTATTTCGGGCTGAGTGCCAAGGCCAGATCATCCGGTCCGGCCAGCGCCGGTTCGGCCACGCCGCAAATGCGCAGCGCGTGGTCGCCCTGCGCCTCGGCTCCCAGCGACGCGGCGATTTCGGCAATGCTGTGCGACATGGTCACCTCCGGGTTTCCCCGAGGATTAGCCCTGCACCGCGCGCAACACTACCCCGGCCTTTTCCAAAGCGGCCCAAATCCGCGCATCGCGACCGTAAATGTCGCGACGGAAATGCACGCCGCCCTTCGCATCGGTGAAGGCGGTGCGATAGATCAGATGCACCGGCACCGGCGTTTCCAGCGAGATCGCGCTTTCGACACCGGTCCGCAACCGGGCTTGAAACACCCCGACCGGATCGGCCGTCTGTTTCGCCAGCAGCGCATAGGCGAAATCGAACGGGTCCTGCAGGCGGATGCAGCCATGGCTGAAGGCGCGCACCTCGCGGTCGAACAGGTCCTTGGACGGCGTGTCGTGCAGGTAGATGTTGTACTGGTTCGGAAACATGAACTTGACCAACCCCAGCGCGTTGCCATCGGAGGGTGGCTGCTTCATCGAAAACGGAAATGTCCGTTCCGTGTAGGCCGCGAAATTGATCGATTCGCGTGGCACGACGCGCCCCTGACGATCGGTGATCTTCAGATGCCCGGCGGCGTTCGCGTTGCGTTGCAGCATGGGCAGATATTCCCGCACGGTGATCGAACGCGGCACATTCCACGTCGGGTTGATCACCATGAATTCCATCTGGTCGGAAAATTCCGGCGTGCGATGGGTGTCCTTGTTGGCGCCGACCACGGACCGGGTTTCGAAGGTTACCTTGTCATTGTCCACGATCTTGGCCGAGAAATCGGTGATATTGACCAGAATGTGCCGCGCGCCACGGTCCATGTTCAGCCAGCGTTCGCGCTCCATGGCCACGATGACGGCTTGCAGGCGCTGTTCGAGGTCTGTGTTGATTTCCGTCATGGTGCCCGCGCCCGCCACGCCATCCGGCGTCATGCCATGCGCGATCTGGAACAGTTGCACCGCCTTTTGCAGCGCCGCATCGTAGGTCTGGGTGGCCGAACGGTCCATGTAGCCCATCGCCACCATGCGGTCGCGCAAGGCCACTACATCGGCCCCCTGCGCGCCGGGTTTCAGGCTTTCGGCGGCCACGGTGGGGCCGTATCCGCCGCGCTGCAACTGGCGTTCCATCGCCATCTTGGCAGCCAGCAGACGGGCATATTCCCCGGTAGCCGGTGGCAGGGCCCGGAAGAACCCCTGCGGCGCGGATTGCTGGAATGCGGTCAGATAGGTCTGGCGCGCGCGATAGGGCACGTCGCGCACGATGGACGGATCGATCTTTTTCGGCACGACGGCACCCGTCTGCATGTCGCGGGCGAATTGCAGGAACACCTCGGTCAGGGCCACCTCGACCAGACCGCGGTCGCGGGCGGAATGGGCCGCCGCAAGTTGTGCCTGCAACCCCGCGACATCATAACGCGCCGCGGGCAAGCCATGCATGTCCGCCG
>JBGSJU010000467.1:0-3151 GCA_041741655.1 Rhodobacterales bacterium | reverse complement strand
CCCGCCAGACCGGAATGGGTGGCGGGCGACCCAAACACATAGGCCCCGCCATGGACGTGGAACAGCACGCGCGCCGAGGCTGCGCCGGGCGGATCGACCTCCAGTGCCGGAACAGGCCCCAACCGGGTTGGGGTCAACGCCCATGTGCGGCACGGGCCGAAGAACAGCCGCGCCTTCGTCTCGAATCCGCGCCGCACGTCGGCGGGCTCCTTGACCCGCGCCAGATAGGGCTTTTCGATCCGCCGCAAGCCAAGGGACAACAGCCGTGCGATCAGGCTCATGTCGGCAAAGTCATGTCGGCGCACTCATGCTCGCACACTCATGCCCGTCTGGCCTCGATCGCCTCCCAGATCCGGGCGGCGGTGTTGATGCCATCGAACCGTTCCAGTTCTTGAATGCCGGTGGGTGAGGTCACGTTGATTTCGGTCAGCCAGTCGCCGATCACGTCGATGCCGACAAAGACCAGCCCCTTTTCCTTGAGCGTCGGACCGATGCGGGCACAGATTTCGCGGTCGCGGTCGGTCAGCGCAACCTGTTCCGGCCTTCCGCCGACATGCATGTTCGACCGGGTTTCGCCGGCCTGCGGCACGCGGTTGATCGCGCCCACCAATTCGCCATCGACCAGAATTACCCGCTTGTCGCCCTTGGACACGGCGGGCAGGAATTTCTGCACGATCAGCGGTTCGCGTGAAAACCCGGTGAACAGTTCGAACAGCGAGGACAGGTTGCGATCCTCGGGGGTGATGCGGAACACCCCCGCGCCGCCATTGCCGTACAATGGCTTGACGATCACGTCGCCATGCTGGGCGCGGAAGGCGCGGATGGTATCCAGATCGCGGGCAATCGCGGTGGGCGGAGTCAGGTCGGGGAAATCCAGCACCATCAGCTTTTCGGGCGAATTGCGCACCCAGAACGGATCGTTCACCACCAGCGTCTTGGGGTGGATGCGCTGCAACAGATGCGTGGTGGTGATGTAGAACATGTCGAACGGCGGGTCCTGCCGCAGCCAGACCACATCAAAATCCGCCAGATCGACCTCGGCCTCGGCGCCCAGCGTGTAATGCGCGCCCTTCACTCGCTGCACCGTCAGCGGCCAGCCGCGCGCGGTCACCCGGCCTTCCTGAAAGGCCAGTCGTTCGGGCGTGTAATAGAACAAGTCATGCCCGCGCGCCTGCGCCTCGAGTGCGATGCGAAAGGTCGAATCGGCGTCGATGTTGATCGGACCGATCGGGTCCATCTGGATGGCGACTTTCATGTCCGGCTCCCTGCTGCAGCGCCCCCTACATGGCGCAAGGGCGCAGGGACGGCAAATCAGAATTCGAAAAAGGCCTGTTCGATCACCCGGATGTGCCCCTGCCCATCCACGGTGGCAAGATCATAGCGACGATCGGTCAGCGAACCGTCCGGTTCTCCGCCGACGAATTCCTCACCAGCGGCGAGGATGCGGCGCACCTGCGCCGGAACGAGGGCCTGCGCGGCAAGATCATGCGTCGGCGCCTGTTTCACCTCGACGAAGACGACGGTCGCGCCCGCTGCGAAGATCAGGTCGATCTCTCCGGCGGCCCCGCGCCAGCGACGCGCCCGCAGCACCAGCCCCGCCCGTTCATAGTGCCGCTGCACCGCGTCTTCGGCGGCGGCCCCGGAAAGACAGGCCCGGCGGCCGCGATCCTGTCGCGCACGCGATGGTGCAAGAGCATGGATGTCGCCGATCAGATCGAGTGCCATTGTCGCATCCCCATTCCACGGGGCGGCCGATGCCCCGATTTACGCCCCGGCGGCCAGTTGCAGGGCCCGTTGATAGACCTGTCGCCGCGCCATCCCGGTTTCCACCGCCACCAGATCGGCGGCATCGCGCAGCGACAGGGCCTGCATCGCCGTCTTCAGCCTTTGGTCTAGATCAGAATCGCTAATTTTCTCCGAACGTCCGCGGTCCACCACGATGACGATTTCGCCTTTTGGCGGGCGCTCGCGGCATGTCTGTGCAAGGTCCGGCAGGGGACCGCGCCGGATCTCCTCGAATTTCTTGGTCAATTCGCGGCAAAGCGCGGCCTCACGCGGACCCAGAACGCGGGCCGCATCGTCCAGCATGGCCGCCACCCGCGCGGGCGATTCGTAGAAGACCAGTGTTGCTGGGACCATGCGCAGGTCCTCCAGCGCGCTACGCCGGGCCTGGGCGGTTGCGGGCAGGAACCCGGCGAAAAGAAACCGGTCGGTCGGCAATCCCGCCAGCGTCAGGGCCGTGATCACCGCCGACGCCCCCGGCGCCGAAATGACCGCATGGCCATTGTCCCGCGCCGCCCGCGCCAGATCATAGCCCGGGTCAGAGATCATCGGCGTCCCGGCCTCGGAGGCATAAAGCACCGCGCGTCCGGCCGCCATGTCGGCCATCAGGCGCGGACGCATCCGGTCGCCGTTGTGATCGTGATAGGCCAGCAACGGGCGGTCGCCGACCGCGATGCCATGGATATCCATCAGTCTGCGCAGGCTGCGGGTATCTTCGGCCACCAGCACGTCGGCATGCGCCAGCAGGTCAAGCGCGCGCAAGGTGATATCGCGGGCGGTGCCGATGGGTGTGGCGATCAGATACAGCCCGGCAGCCAATCCATGCCTGCCCGGGCGATCTTGGGTCAGATGTTCGGGTATCGGTCGATCGGCGGACTGCCGCGCACCGGACTGCCGTGGGGGCTGTGCTGCGTCCGTGCCATGATCCCCGTGATCGCCATTCCCCACTGGAACCTTCCTTCCGGCTGTCTATGATGGCGTCACCAACATGTCACGCTGCAACGATCCTGCTTACCGCAGACGGCGCACACTGCAAGCCTTGTCAGACCCACGGCCTCGCAAAGGATCTAGTCACCATGTTTGCCGTTATTCCCCCAAGCCGCAATGCCGTCCAACCGTCCGCCACACCGCGCCGCGCCGCACGGCTTCTGGGACGACTGGCGGCACTTGCAACCTGTATCTGGGTCGCGGCCTGCGAACCCGTGAGCCTTGGCGGGTCGCCGGCGGGTGGTCCCTCGGTCGATCCGTCGGCGCCGATTGCCGTGGCATTGCTGGTGCCGCGCGGGAGCGGCAACGCCGGTGACGATACGTTGTCGGACAGTCTGGAACGGGCCGCGCGGTTGGCCGTGGCGGGGCTTGACGGCGTTGC
>JBGSJU010000466.1:0-3946 GCA_041741655.1 Rhodobacterales bacterium | reverse complement strand
GACACCCGCGACCTGTTCCGCCGCCCGTTGCTGCCGGATGAATTGGCCCGATTCGATGCTGCGGTGATCGACCCGCCGCGCGCCGGGGCGGAAACGCAGGTGATTGAACTGGCCCGCGCGCGGGTCCGCCGCATCGCGATGGTCAGTTGCAACCCCGTCACCTTTGCCCGCGACGTCGCGGTGCTGGTGCGCGCAGGATACAGCCTTGGCCCGGTGCAGGTGGTGGACCAGTTCCGTTGGTCGTCGCATGTCGAAATGGTGGCTGGATTGACGTTGACCCCGGCATGACCCCTAGGCGCAGGCGCAATCTGCATGTAAAATGATAAAAAACGTCGAGGCAGCGCGATGCGGTATACTCTTGGAGTGGTGGCTTTGCTGGCGATGCTGGTCCTGTCGGGCTGTGCATCGAAATTCCAACGCTATGACGGCCCGGCGGTCACGCATGTGCTGATCACCAAGAACGAACGCCGGATGCATCTGCTGCATCACGACACGGTGCTGGAAAGCTATGACATCGGGCTGGGATTTGCGCCCGAAGGCCACAAGACGGTCGAGGGCGACGGGCGCACGCCCGAAGGCCAATACTGGATCGACCGGCGCAACCCGAACAGTGAATATCACCTGTCGATCGGCATTTCCTACCCCAATGCGGTCGATCGGGCCGCCGCGCAGGCCATCGGCAAAAGCCCCGGCGGCGATATCTTCATCCATGGCACGCCACGGAAATACCGCCGTGCGCCAAGGGATTGGTCGGCGGGCTGCATCACTGTAACCAACCGCGAGATAGAACAGATTTACGCGATGGTGCGGGACGGTACGCCGATCACGATCCGGCCCTGACGGCTGTCAGCCGCCAGTGGCGCCCATTTCCAGAACCCACCAGATCTTGCCGTTGTTTTCCTGATACCAGTTGAAGCCCATGACAGTGGCGCGGCGATCCAGAATGATGCGGCGCGGGCCTTCCTCTTCCATCCAGGCAGCCAGGGTTTCGACCTCGGTTTCATAGGTTTCGCTGATCGCTTCGCCGATGAATGTGCCGCCGAAACCGACGCGGCGGACGCGGTCGATCGGCGATGACCCATCCGACCCGAAATGCCAGGGCCGATTCTGTGCCGACATGTCGCGGGCATGGGTTGCGGCAGCGGCGTTCAGTTGGGCATCAAAGGCAACCGCCGGCGCCCCGGAGGCCGCGCGCAGCGAATTCACCGAATCGAGCATGCGGAACTGGATCTGGCTGCCCTGACCCGGTCCGATGCGGTAGAGTTGCGGCAAGGGTTTGCCGTCCGCACCCAAGGTTGGTCCGGGCGGGGCGCCGCAGGCCGCCAGAACCAGAGAGGCAGCAAGCAGAAGGCTGATCAGTCGCAACATGGAGGCACCGCCGTAAAATGGTTTCTCGCCCTGCCTATCGTGCTAGGCGTGGCGGATCAAACCCACATCAGCATTGTGCAGCGGTCTGACGCGGCTTTGATTTGCGACTGAGGCATTCCCGCCATATGACTGTCATCAATTCCGGGTGATCCCCGGTCATCGGACAAGAGGATTGCGCATGAAAACCCCGACCCACCTTCCCCGCCGCTCGTTTCTGGCCACCGGCCTTGCGGCGCTGGCATCTCCGGCTCTTGCGCAGGCTGTGGACCCGCTTGCCCAACAACTGGACAACGCCGCCACCATCGAGATGGAACGCGATGTGTCCCAGGCGGTGCGCCGCAACACATCAAGCTTCCGCGCTCTGGACTGGCAGCCTTATTTTTCATCGCTGAACAAAGGGGCAATTCTGGTCGATATCGACAGCCGAGCGTTACACTATTGGGAACCAACCGGCGGCTACCATCTGTACCCGTCCTCGGTGCCCCTGTCAGAGGATCTGACCCGCCGCGGCCGGACCGAAGTCGTCCGCAAGGTGGAAGGCCCCGAATGGCGCCCGACCCCCTCGATGAAAAAGCGCAATCCCGAATGGCCGGACTATGTGCCGCCGGGGCCGAACAACCCGCTTGGAACCCACGCATTGTGGCTGTCGTGGCAGTATTACCGCATTCACGGCACCCATGACACGCGCAAGATTGGCCGCCGGTCGTCCAACGGATGCATCGGGCTGTACAACGAACACATCGCCCAGCTTTTCGCGATGACGCAGGTCGGCACACAGGTGTTGCTAATTTGACGACATCCGTCCTGTCGACGCGATGGGTCCGTCAAGATGCATTTGCAATTCTGGCGCTTTGCTGGTTAACACTGAAATCACGAGGTAAGTCTTGGTGCTTGTTACGACTTATCGTGACAAGTGGATATCTGGAGGATAAAATGAAGAAACTCGTTCTCGCCGCTGCTCTGACCGCTGCTGCTTCGACCGCTTTCGCTGGCAACCTTGCCGAGCCCGTTATGGAAGCTCCCGTCATCGTTGAAGAAACCAACGCAAGCTCGTCGGGCGGCATTCTGGTTCCCCTGCTGCTGCTGCTCGTGGTCGCTGTTGCGATCTCGGCCTGATACACTCGGGACAGTGCAATGAAAAAGGCGGTGGGAAACCACCGCCTTTTTTTTCGTTGATCGGTTGTATCGGCGGATCAGCCGATCCAGCCCTTCAGGTTGTCGGTGATCACCTCCGACAGCGCCGCGATGTGCGCGTCATCATCGTTCAGGCAGGGGATGTAGACGAAATGTTCGCCGCCGGCCTCTTCAAAGCTTTCACGAATCTCGCCGTTGATTTCCTCCAGCGTCTCGATGCAGTCGGCTGAAAAGGCGGGCGCGATCACGGCGATGCGTTTCTTGCCGTCTTCCTTGGCCAGACGCGCGACTTCGTCCACGGTGTAGGGTTTCAGCCATTCCTCGGGACCGAAGCGCGACTGGAACGTGGTCATGATCTGCGTCTTGTCCCACCCCAGTCGTTCGCGCAGCAGGCGCGTGGTTTTCTGGCATTGGCAATGGTAGGGGTCGCCTTCCATCAGATAGCGTTTCGGCACGCCATGGTAGGAACAGACCAACAGTTCGGGCCGGTGTTCTTCGGCGGCATAGGCACGTTCGACGGATTGCGCCAGCGCCTCGATGTACGTCGGATGGTCGAAATAGGGCGGCACGGTGCGCGTGGCGGGCTGCCATTTCTGGGTCAGCAGCGACCGGAAAAACTGGTCGTTCGCGGTGGCGGTCGTGGCACCGGCGTATTGCGGATACAGCGGGAAGAACAGGATGCGCGAACAGCCCGCCTTGACCATCGCGTCCACCCGCGACGTGGTGGACGGGTTGCCATAACGCATGCAGAAATCCACCATCACGCTGTCGCCGAACCGGTCCTGCATCGTCTGGGCGATATTGGCGGTCTGGTCGCGCGTGATCGTCATCAACGGGCTTTCGTTCTTGTCCTCGTTCCAGATCAGCTTGTAGTTCGCGCCAGATGTGAACGGCCGCTTTGTCAGGATCACCAGTTGCAGCAGCGGCTGCCACAGCCATGGCGAATAGTCGATCACCCGGCGGTCCGACAGGAACTCGTTCAGATAGCGCCGCATCGACCAATAGTCGTGATTGTCCGGCGTGCCGAGGTTCGACAGCAGGATCCCGATCTTCTGCTGCGGCACCATCGGGTGGTCGGCGGCGGCATGCGCGGGACGGGTCAGGCTGGTCTGCGACGTGGCGTCAAGCATCGTCGGCTCCTTGCGGCTGAGAGGTGTTCATTCGGTCGGACATAACCGCTTGCGGGCGAAGGTCAATCTGGCAGGCGGTTTTCTGGCACCTTCAACGCCTCGGCAAGCCGCTTTGCCGCTGATCCGGGGCGCAAGGGCTGTTGCTGGCTGGCATCGGGGGCCCATCCCGTCAGCGTGACGATTTCGAATGTTGCGGGGATGCGGCCATCGGGCAGGGCGTGCTGATCGACATAGATCTGCGCGGCGCGTTGCACGATGGCGCGGCGCGTCGGGTGGCGCAGGCGGCCGGCCAGTGCATTGCCTTCGCCCATGGC
>JBGSJU010000465.1:0-2859 GCA_041741655.1 Rhodobacterales bacterium | reverse complement strand
GCCGCCATGGCGATCGCCACCGCCACCAGCACCAGCCGCGCCGCCTGCGCCTCGCCGCCCGGCACCTGCAGAAAGCTGTAGATCGCCGAAGGCAGCGTCTGGGTCTGGCCGGGGATGTTCGACACGAAGGTGATGGTCGCGCCGAATTCGCCCATCGCCTTGGCAAAGGCCAGGATCACCCCCGCGATGATGCCGGGCAGGATCAAGGGCAAGGTGATCGTCAGGAACACCCACGCCCGCGAGGCGCCAAGCGTGCCCGCCGCCTGTTCCAGCCTTGGGTCCACCGCCTCGATCGCCAGTCGGATCGCGCGCACCATCAGGGGAAAGGCCATCACCCCCGCCGCCAGCGCCGCGCCGGTCCAGCGAAAGGCGACGACGATGCCGAACCATTCGTCCAGATACTGCCCCACAGTGCCCCGCCGCCCGAACGTCAACAGCAGCAGATAACCGGTGACGACCGGCGGCAGGATCAGCGGCAGATGCACCAACCCGTTCAGCACCTGCTTGCCCGGAAATTCCCACCGGGCCAGCGCGTGGGCCACGAAGATGCCCAAGGGCAAGCTGACCAGCACCGCCCAGAACGACACCTTCAGGGACAGCGCAACCGCGCTCCATTCCGCCGGGGAAAGCCAGTCAGCCACGCGCCCGCCTTCAGTTCAGGATCCGGAAGCCCTGTTCGGCGAACCGCGCATCCCCCGCATCCGAGGTGATGGCGTCAAAGAACGCGCGGTCTGCCGCATCCGCAGCGCCGGTCAGCAGCGCCCCGGGATAGATCACCGTCGGATAGCTGTCGGCCGGAAAGGTGCCGACGATCTTGACGTTCGCATCAGCGGCGGCGTCGGTGGCATAGACGATGCCATAGGGCGCCTCGCCCTGCGACACGAAGGCCAATGCCGCGCGCACGTTGTCGGCCTGCGCCACCGAAGGTTCCACCGCCGCCCAGACGCCAAGGCTTTCCAGCGAAGCCTTGCCATACTGGCCCGCTGGCACCGAATCAACCAGCGCCATCGCCAGCTTGCCATCCCCCAACAGGCCCGCCAGATCGAAGCCCGCCGCAATATCCACCGGGGCGGCATCCGGCCCGCCCACCAGCACCAGCGTGTTGCCGAACATGTCGCGCCGGGTGCCCGCCGCCACCAGCCCGGCCTTTTCGACCTCGTCCATCCAGTTGACAGCGGCCGAGACAAATATGTCGGCCGGTGCGCCTTCGATGATTTGCTTGGCCAACTGGTTCGACCCGGCATAGCTGATCGTCACGGTATGCCCGGTTGCCGCCTGAAAATCGGCAGCCACCGCATCCAGCGCGTTCTTCATCGAAGCGGCGGCGAACACCACCACTTCTTCTGCCAAGGCCGGGGCGGCACAGGTCAGGCCAAGGACAAGGGCGAAGATCGAAGGTCTGGTCGTGGTCATTGTATTGCTTCCCAAGATATGTTTCTGAAAACATATCGCAGGGAATCCGCGAGAGACACAAGCGCTATTTTCCGTCGGGAATATCGCCAAGTAGGGCGCAGAACGCATCCAGATGCGGCGCACCGGCCTGCGCCGCAGTGGCCTCGAACGCGCGATAGAGCCGTAGCACCTCGCGCCCCATGTCGGTCAGCACCGCTCCCCCACCGCCCGGCCCGCCGCGCGTGCTGCTAACGACGGGCGCCTGAAACATCGTGTTCAATGTGCCGATCAGTTCCCATGCGCGTTTATAGCTCATGTCCATCTCGCGCCCCGCCGCCGCGATGGATCCGGTGCGGTCGATCCGTTCCAACAATTCGGCCTTACCCGGCCCCATCATCTCGGCCTCGCCGAAAACGATCCGGATGCGCAGACGGGGGCGTGGGGGTTCCTGATCCATGGCACCAGATTTGTGCATTCTGCCTGCAAGGGCAAGCATCCCGCGCCGTCACCGCAATTGTGCACGGCCCGGTCCTGGCTGCACGGTCCGTGCCTTATCATTCAGGAACGCGTCGTGCAGTCATCAATCAACACATCGCCGTCTCAAGCCGCGGCGCGATGAAAGACACTAATATTGTAACAGTATAGAATGTGTAGTTTAAATGCATCGAAATAATATTGTTTCAGTCGACCACGCATTTGGCAAAGGCAATCCATCGGTTCAGGCTCTTTCTATTGCTGTTTGGTTGCACAAGTTCGGCATCAACGCGGATCCGATTGCGCCAGATTGAGGTTGCAGCCGCGCGGACCAACCAGTATTCAAAAACTTGAATGTGGCGTCACGCTGGCGAAACAGCGTGACGCGCTGTCCTGACACACCCGCGGGAGACACCGGATGACGGACACCAGCGATCCGACCCTGCCGCGCCCGTTGAATCTGGCGACCGACCCGCAGACACAACCGCGCCGCCGGTTCCGCAAAGCCTATCTGCTGGTGTTTCTGATCCCGGTTTTCATGTTCACCGGGGCGGTGCTGGGCCTGTATTTCCAACCCCCCGCCTTGCAGCGGTTCTATGCCCTGACCGGCCTGCAACCCGGTGCCGGGTCAGAAGCGCCGATCGCCTTGCCGCCCGAGATCGAATTGCCGCCGAAGATGGCGGAAACCATGCTGCCGACCGATGTTGTCGGGCTGGCGCGGCTGATGCCGAAGGGCGATATCTCGATTGTCGCGGCACCCTATGGGGCCGGCGATGCCCGCGTGGCCGATATTCTGGTGGCGGTCGGTGACCGGGTGGAAAAAGGCACGCCGCTGGCCCGGCTGGACAACCGCTCGACGCTGGAAAGCGCCGTTCTGGCGGCCGAGGCGAACCTTGCGGTGCGGCAGGCAACCCTGTTGCAGACCCGCGCGGGCGTGTCGGCCAGCCGGGACGAAGCGCAGGCCACGCTGGATCAGGCCGTGGCGAATGCCGC
>JBGSJU010000464.1:0-1748 GCA_041741655.1 Rhodobacterales bacterium | reverse complement strand
GGCCCGCGCCGCATCAACGGCGGCGGCCAGCAGGTTGCCATCTTCCGTCGCGCGGCGGGTCAATTCGTCCAGCGTCGCCTGGCAGGCGGCCTCGTCGCGATGCGCCCGGACGACCTCCAGCCGGGCAACCTGTGACGCGCGCACCGCCTGATTGTCGATATCCAGAATGTCGATCGGGTCTTCCTTGTCCTTGCGGTATTTGTTGACCCCAACGATCACCTCTTCGCCGCGATCGATCATTGCCTGCCGCATGGCGGCGGATTCCTCGATCCGCAGTTTGGGCATGCCGGTGGCGACCGCCTTGGTCATGCCGCCCATCGCCTCGACCTCCTCGATCAGCTTCCAGGCTTCATCGGCCAGTTGCGCGGTCAGGGTTTCAACGTAATACGATCCCGCCAGCGGATCGACGACGCGCGTCACCTGCGTTTCTTCCTGCAGGATCAATTGGGTATTCCGCGCGATCCGCGCCGAGAATTCCGTGGGCAGCGCAATCGCCTCGTCCAGCGCATTGGTGTGCAGTGACTGCGTGCCGCCCAGCACGGCGGCCATTGCCTCGTAGGCGGTGCGGACCACGTTGTTGTAGGGGTCCTGTTCCTGCAACGACACGCCGGACGTCTGACAATGCGTGCGCAGCATCTTGGACCGCGGGTCTTTCGCGCCGAATTCGGTCATGATGCGGTGCCACAGCAGGCGGGCGGCGCGCAGTTTCGCCACCTCCATGAAGAAATTCATCCCGATGGCAAAAAAGAACGACAGGCGGCCCGCGAAATCATCCACATCCATGCCACGTTCGATGGCGGCGCGGACATATTCGCGCCCGTCGGCAAGGGTGAAGCCCAGTTCCTGCACCAGGTTCGCGCCGGCCTCCTGCATGTGATAGCCGGAAATCGAGATCGAGTTGAACTTCGGCATCTCGGCGGACGTATATTCGATGATATCGGCGATGATCCGCATCGAGGGTTCGGGCGGATAGATATAGGTGTTGCGCACCATGAATTCCTTCAGGATGTCGTTCTGGATCGTGCCCGACAGAAGCGCGCGGTCCACGCCCTGTTCCTCGCCGGTCACGATGAAACTGGCGAGGATCGGGATGACCGCGCCGTTCATCGTCATCGACACCGACACCTTGTCCAGCGGGATACCGTCGAACAGGATCTTCATGTCCTCGACAGAATCAATCGCCACGCCCGCCTTGCCGACATCGCCCACCACGCGGGGATGATCGCTGTCATAGCCGCGATGCGTCGCCAGATCGAAGGCGACCGACACGCCCTGCTGCCCCGCCGCCAAAGCCTTGCGATAAAAGGCATTCGACGCCTCAGCGGTTGAAAATCCGGCGTATTGCCGGATCGTCCACGGTCGCCCGGCATACATGGTGGCCTTGACGCCGCGCGTGAACGGTTCAAACCCCGGCAGGCTGTCCATATGCGGCAGGTCCGCCACATCCTCGGCGGTATACAGCGGTTCGACGGCGATGCCTTCCAGCGTTTTCCATGTCAGCGTTTCCGCCGGCTGCTTCAGTTCCTTCGCCGCCAGCTTACGCCACGCATCCTTCGCTTTCGTCATCCTGATTTCCTCTTGTCATCATTGCGGGGTCTGTCGCCCCTGTGGTGTCA
The DNA here is from genome assembly GCA_041741655.1 of Rhodobacterales bacterium. GTDB lineage: Bacteria > Pseudomonadota > Alphaproteobacteria > Rhodobacterales > Rhodobacteraceae > UBA9554. Next base: position 132 of record JBGSJU010000464.1, on the reverse strand, counting down.
TCAATCAGCGTCGCGAGCCCATCCGCGCCCGCCCGCAGCCAGAACAGGTCATCGGCCCAGACATCCCGCAGGCGTGCCGCCTGATCGGGGGTGAATGGCTGCCAGCGCCCGCTGCCCGCGCCCAGCAAGGCC
>JBGSJU010000463.1:0-3400 GCA_041741655.1 Rhodobacterales bacterium | reverse complement strand
GCGCGCTGCGGGCGGGGGAACCGGGCGCGCTGGCGGGGTTGCTGGGGCTGTGTTTTGCCTATGGGTTTTTCCATGCGGCGGGGCCGGGGCATGGCAAGGTGCTGATCGGGGGTTACGGCCTGTCGCAAAAGGTCAGCCTGTGGCGGTTGTCCGCCTTGTCGGTGGCGGCCAGTCTGGCGCAGGCGCTGGCGGCGGTGGTGCTGGTGCATGGCGCGCTATGGGCATTTGGCTGGGGCCGAGGGCAAATGGAGACGGCGGCCGAGGGCTGGTTCGCGCCCGCATCCTATGTCGCCATAGGGCTGGTCTGGCTGTGGCTGGCGGCGCGCGGCGGGCAGCGGTTGTGGCAGACGCGGGATGTGGCCGTTGGGCCGGTTGGGCCGCTGGTCAAGGATCATCACCATCATCACCACGACCATTCGCATGATCACGACGACGCGTGCGGGTGCGGGCATGCCCACGCGCCGACCGTGGATCAGGTGGCGCGGGTGCAGTCCGTCCGTGATGCTGTGCTGCTGATCGGCGCGATTGCGATCCGGCCCTGCACCGGGGCGATCTTTCTTTTGCTGATCACCGCCAGCATGGGGATCGCCGGCATGGGCATTCTGGGCGCATTTGCGATGGGGCTGGGCACGGCCTCGGTCACGCTGGCGGTGGCCTTTGCCGCCGCCGGGATGCGCGAAAGCTGGCTGTCGCAATGGGGCGACGGCACGCCTGCATTGCGTGCAAGTGCGGCGCTGGAAATCACGGCGGGCGCGCTTATTGCGCTGGTGGCCTTTGCGTTGCTGCGTGGCGCGCTTTAGCGCAGGTCGCGCTGAACCTGACAAGCCAATCTCCGCGCGAGCCACCCCCGGGCCTGACCCGGGGCCTTTCTTTTCGCCCACGCTGCCGGCAAACACGAGGCCCCGGGTCAAGCCTGGGGCGGGTGATCCTGATCCTGCTAAAGGGCGACTGGCTTCAGGTCCGCACGCCGGCAAAGCGGGTCTGCCAATCTGCGCGTTGTTCATCGGTGATCTTGGCGAATGTCACCTCGGGCACATCAAAGCCGTGCCCGGGCGCAAGCTCCGCCAAGGCGCGCGCTGCATCCGCGGGCCAAGGCGCGTCCACGCTGCGCATGGCCGAAAGCATGCTGGCCGCCGCATCGGGGATGAACGGGGACGACAGCACAGCGTAGAACCGGATGAGGTTCAGCCCCAGCCGGGTCTGCATCGCGGCCCTTGCGGCATCCGTCTTGATCGTGGTCCAGGGCGCGGCGGATTGCAGGTATGCGTTGCCCAGCACCCAGATCGCGCGCAATTCCCCCGCCGCCTTGCGCACGTCCTTGTCCGCCATCAGGGTTTCATAAGCCGTCAGCCGTCCCGCCAGCGCCGCGACCAAGGCGGTTTCCTGATCGCCCCATGCGCCGCCGTCCGGCACCGCCTCGCCAAATTTTGCCCGGCAGAATTTGGTGATGCGCGACACGAAATTGCCCAATACGTCAGCCAGATCCTTGTTCACCGAGGTCTGGAAGTTTTCCCATGTAAACTCGGCATCCGAGGTTTCCGGCGCATGGCTGAGTAGCCACCAGCGCCAGTAATCCGGCGGCAGGATTTCCAGCGCCTGATCCATGAACACGCCGCGACCGCGCGAGGTGGAAAATTGCCCGCCGTCATAGTTCAGGTAATTGAACGACTTGATGTAGTCGACCAGCTTCCACGGCTCGCCCGACCCCAGAATGGTGGCCGGAAACGACAGCGTATGGAAGGGCACGTTATCCTTGCCCATGAATTGGGTATAGGTCACGTCCTGCGCGCCCTTGTCGGTGCGCCACCAACGTTCCCAATTCTCGCCCTTGCCCGCATCCACCCATTCCTGCGCGCAGGCGATGTATTCGATCGGGGCGTCGAACCAGACATAGAACACCTTGCCCTCCATCCCCTGCCATGGCGCGCCGTCGAATTGCGCGGGCACGCCCCATTGCAGGTCGCGGGTGATGCCGCGATCCTGCAAGCCGTCGCCGTCATTCAACCATTTCTTGGCAATCGAGGTGGTCAGGATCGGCCAGTCGGTCTTGCTGTCGATCCACGCTTCCAATTCGTCCTTCATCGCGGATTGCCGCAGATACAGGTGTTTGGTTTCGCGCAGTTCCAGTTCGGTGGACCCGGAGATCACCGAACGCGGATTGATCAGGTCGGTCGGGTCCAGTTGCTTGGTGCAATTGTCGCATTGGTCGCCACGTGCCGATGTGAACCCGCAATTCGGGCAGGTGCCTTCGATATAACGGTCGGGCAGGAAACGGGCATCGGCCACGGAATACATCTGCTTTTCGGTGACTTCGCGGATCAGGCCCGCCTTGGCCAGCGCGACGGCAAAGGCTTGGGTCAGGCGGCGGTTCTGTGCAGAGGATGACCGCCCGAAATGGTCGAACGACAGCCGGAACCCTTCGGCGATCCGCGCCTGCACCGCGTGCATGTCGGCGCAGTATTCCGCCACCGGCTGGCCGGCCTTGGCGGCCGCCAATTCGGCGGGCGTGCCATGTTCGTCGGTCGCACACAGGAACAGCACCTCGTGGCCGCGCGCGCGCAGATAGCGGGCGTACAGATCGGCGGGCAATTTGCTGCCGACCAGATTGCCCAGATGCTTGATCCCGTTGATGTAAGGGATGGCGGATGTGATCAGGTGGCGGGCCATCGTCTGCTCCGTTGGATTTGTCCCGTCCTAGCGCAGGCGCGCGCGCCGCACCAGAGGCGGGGTCAGTCGTCGCGCCCCTCGCGCAACCGCGCCATCAGCCGCCCGATCAGGAACGATGTGCGCGGCACATAGACATAGGCGGTGCGGTCCGTGGGCGTGGGCCGCGCGTTCATCCGGGTGAACGAGAACCCGATCAGCGCGGCATGGGCCGCCGAGATCATGGCGAACATCGCCGCCGGGCCGTAGGCGTCGATCAACAGCGCGGCGGTGTAGGGCGAGGCGATGGCGCCGACCGCATACCAGAACATCAACGCTGCCGACAATTCGACCCGCGCCGCGGTATCGGCGAAATCATGGGCATGGGCGGTGGCGACGGAATACAAGGGAAAGCTGGCAAAGCCAAACAGCGCGGCCGATACCAGCACTGCCCCGGTGCCCGCGCCCGCCAGCATGACAGTCACGCCCGAGGCGATGATCGCCGCCACCGACAGCCCCACCAGCACATGACGGCGATCATAGCGGTCGGCCAGCCAGCCCAGCGGATATTGCGCCACCGCGCCGCCCGCGATGTAAATCGTCAGGAACAACGCGATGCCGTCCGCGTCCAGCCCCACCTCTTGGCCATAGATCGGCCCGACCATGCGAAACGCGCCGGTGGTCAGGCCCGACACCACCACGCCCACCACCGCCAAGGGCGACATCGCCCAGGCCAGCAAAGGCCGCAGGCGGGGGG
>JBGSJU010000462.1:0-3902 GCA_041741655.1 Rhodobacterales bacterium | reverse complement strand
GTTGCGGGCGCCTGATCCCGACACCCCCGACGCTGAAGCCAGCGCCGCCCCAGCAGGGCCGCAGATGGTCGAACTGACCCCCGAACGACGCGCGCGGCTGGTGGCCTATGTCGAAGCCAACGCGCGCATGCCCGATGACGTGCGCAGCCGGTTGCTGTCGCAATTGCAGGCCGCGCAGGTGCCGTTGCAGGTGGTGGAACGGCTGGAAAGCCGGATGGGGGGCTGACGGATGCTGCGCGGCACCGGGTTCATCGGCTATTTCACCCGCCATCCGACGGCGGCCAACCTTGTCATGCTGATGATGCTGGTGCTGGGCGTTGCCGCGGTGCCGAACATGCGCGCGCAGTTCTTTCCGGATGTGGTGTCGGAAACCATCATCGTGTCGGTCCAGTGGGATGGCGCCGGGGCCGAAGACGTGGACCGCGCCATCGTGCAGGTGCTGGACCCCAATCTGCTGGCGGTCGAAGGCGTGGCCGAAACCAGCGCCCGGTCGTCCGAAGGCCGGGCCCGCATCACCATGGAATTCGAGCCGGGCTATGACATGGCGCGGGCCACCGAGGATGTGCAATCGGCCATCGATCTGGTGACAACCCTGCCGGAAGAGGCCGAGGACCCGGTGATCCGCCGTGGCGGGTGGCGCGACAAGGTGACGGATGTGGTGATCGCGGGGCCGGTCAGCGTCGATCAACTGGGCCGCTATGCCGATGAACTGGTGATCCGCCTGTTTGCCGAAGGCGTGACGCGCACCACCATCTTTGGTGTCGCGGCGCCGCAGACCGTGATCGAGGTGCCCACCACCAGCCTGCTGCGCCACGACGTCACCATGGCTCAGATCGCCACCGCCATCGCCGCCGAGGTCAACACCGATCCGGCGGGCGATGTGACGGGGGCCAATGCCCGTGTCCGCACCGGCGTGGAAAAGCGCAGCCCGGATCAGATCGCCGCCATCGTGATCCGGTCTGCGCCGGATGGGTCCACCCTGACCGTCGGCGATGTGGCCGAGGTGCGCGTTGAAGGGCCGGACCGGGAGCGGGCGTTTTTCGTCGGCACGAACCCGGCGATCACCGTGCGGGTGGACCGGGGCGAGGTCGGAGATGCCATCAAGGTGCAGGCGCAGGTGCAACAGGTGGCGGATGCCATGCAGGCCACGCTGCCGGCGGGCGTCACCATTGACCTGATCCGCACCCGGGCCGAGGCGATTTCGGACCGGCTGGATATCCTGATCGACAATGGCATCACCGGTCTGGTGCTGGTGCTGGCGGTGCTGTTCCTGTTTCTGAACGCGCGCACCGCGCTGTGGGTCGCGGCGGGCATTCCGGTGTCGATGCTGGCGGCCATCGCGGTGATGTATGCGTTCGGGCTGACGATCAACATGATCTCGATCTTTGCACTGATCATCACGCTGGGGATCGTGGTGGATGATGCCATCGTGGTCGGCGAACACGCCGATTTCCGTCATCGCACCCTGAAGGAACCGCCGGTGATCGCGGCGGAAAACGCCGCGCGGCGAATGGCGATCCCTGTGTTTGCATCAACAGTGACCACCGTGATCGCCTTTTTCGGCCTGACCTTTGTTGGCGGGCGGTTCGGGCAGACCATCGCGGACATCCCGTTCACGATCATTGCGGTGCTGACCGCGTCGCTGGTCGAATGTTTCCTGATCCTGCCGCACCACATGGCCCATGCCTTGGCCCATTCCGCCAAGGTGCATTGGTATGATGTGCCGTCGCGTGTGGTGAACCGCGGCTTCGACTGGTTCGCGCGCCTCCTGTTTCGCCCGGCCATCGGGTTTGTGGTGCAGGCCCGCTATCCGGTGCTGGCGGGCGCCGTGCTGCTGCTGGCAAGTCAGGCCGCGATGTTCATTCAGGGCGACGTAAAATGGCGATTCTTCAATTCGCCGGAACAGGGATCGGTCACCGGCAATTTCGCCATGCTGCCGGGGGCCACCCGCGACGACAGCCTTGCCATGATGCGCGAATTGCAGCGCGCGACCGAAGAACTGGGCCGCGAGTATGAACAGCGCCACGGCACCAACCCGATCGTCTATGCCTTGGCCGAGGTGGGCGGCAATTCCGGGGCCGACCTGTTTTCGGCTGACAACAAATCACCCGATCAACTGGGCGCGATCGCCATCGAACTGATCGACGCCGACCTGCGCCCCTATTCGTCCTTTGCCTTTGTCGCCGAATTGCAGGACCGCGTGGTGGCCCATCCCAAGATCGAAACGCTGAGTTTCCGCGGCTGGCGGTCCGGCCCCGGCGGGTCGGCACTGGATGTGCAGTTCTACGGCGCCGAGGCCGCCACCCTGAAAGCCGCGTCCGAAGCCCTGCAGACCGCCGTGGCGCGGTTTCCCGAGGTGTCGGCGGTCGAGGATGACCTGGCCTATGACAAGGAGGAGATGGTGCTGGACCTGACCGCGCAGGGGCAGGCGCTGGGGTTCACCATCGACGCCGTGGGCACCGTGTTGCGCCACCGGCTGAACGGGATCGAGGCGGCCAGCTATCCCGACGGGCCGCGGTCCGCCAAGATCCGGGTCGAGGCGCCCGAGGGCGAACTGACCGCCGATTTTCTGGAACGCATGCAGATGCGCACGCCAACCGGGGCCTATGTGCCGCTGTCGGACATCGTTTCGGTGGAAACCACGGTCGGTTTTTCGACGGTGCGCCGCGAAAATGGCCTGCAAACGGTATCGGTGACCGGCGATGTGTCCGAAGACGACCCGGCCCGCGCCGAGGCGTTCCAACTGGCGCTTGAAAACGACATCCTGCCGCGCATCGCCGCGGATCATCAGGTCGAATACCGCCTCGCGGGCCTGAGCCAGCAGGAGGATGAATTTCTGGCTGATACCCTGACCGGTCTGGTGCTGTGCCTGACCGGCATCTACCTTGTGCTGGCCTGGGTCTTTTCCAGCTGGACCCGGCCCATGGTGGTGATGTCGGTCATCCCGTTCGGCATGATCGGCATGATCTGGGGGCATTACATCTGGGACACGCCGATGTCGCTGTTCACCGTGGTGGGCATGATGGGAATGATCGGCATCATCGTGAACGATTCGATCGTGCTGGTGGATACGACCGATGACTATGCGCGCACCCGTGGTCTGCGGCCGGCCATCATTGATGCGACCGCGGACCGGCTGCGCCCGGTCTTTCTGACCTCGGCCACCACGGTTCTTGGGCTGGCACCGTTGCTGTATGAACGGTCGCAACAGGCACAATTCCTGCAACCCACGGTGATCACGCTGGTCTATGGGCTGGGCTTCGGGATGTTTCTGGTGCTGCTGGTGGTGCCGGCCTTGCTGGCCGCGCAGGCGGATCTGTCGCGCATGACGATGTCGTTGCGCCGCGCGGGCATGGGCCAAAACGCCTTGCGCAATCCGGTGCGCGTGTCTGCCGGCCTGATCCTGATCTGGTTCGGCCTGACCATGGGCTGGGCGGCGGTGACGGGGTCGGTTGCGCCCTTGGTGCAAGTGTGGATCGCCCCGCTTCTGCCATGGTCAGGCATGGCCGGGGCCTTTGCACTGTTTGCCATCATGGCCGCCGCGATCCCGCTGCTGGTCTATGTCGGCGGTGTGCTGGTTGCGGCGCGGCGCGGGGCGATATGACGGGATGAGGGCGGCGTCCGGCGCGGTCAGTCGCAGCCGCGGATATCGACACCGCGCCCGCCACTGATCACCGTCATGCGCAGACCCGACCGGTCGAGCGCAATCGGTTGCCCGGCCACATGTTCCATATCGGTCTCTATTTGCAGGATATTGCCGTTCCGGCGCGTGACCGCCTCGGCCACCCAGACATCGGGGTCGGCGGTTTCCACCACGCTGAATTCCGCGGGCCCCATCGGCGGCATCGCCACTTCGGCCAGCAGCCGCAAGCCGTTCTTCGACGGTTCCACGCGGCAAGTGA